>NZ_JAUBUJ010000032.1:0-11375 GCF_036705405.1 Microcoleus sp. B13-B6 | reverse complement strand
AATTTCTGGCGAGGGCGTGCGATCGACAAAAAAAACCCGGCCAAAATTGGTCGGGAGTTAATTAATCAGGGTGCATCTACCAATTAAGCTTCCTGAGAATTCGATCGCAATCCGGACACTTACCAAGAAATTGGGTCTAAAGCCCCGTCCTTCTAGGACGGCTTTAATTAATTATCAAAGAAATGGGTCTAAAACCCCGTCGTTATACGACGGCTTTGAGCTAGAATAGAGAAGTCTACAGGCTCAAGACGCGTTGAAATAGCTACGATGAGAGCGCACCTAGACAGTTCGGAGGGGCAATGCTTAACTGCAACCCTGAAGACACCAAGCTTTTTGCTTGAGTACAACGAAACATAGTCGCCTAGCGGGCATTGGGAGACTCTAAACGGACGTGGAGCGACGGTAAGACTACTTTGGTAGCGCGTTGCTGTGAAGCGTTAAGGAATCCTCGCTCATGAAAGGACGAGGAGCTATGTCAACACTAAAAACTCACAACTCTTTTCGGTGAACCAGAGTTGCACTAGCTTGGTCTGTCGGAACTAGCAAGACTTCGCTAATATTGACGTGGGGCGATCGCGTCGCGCAAAAATACACGACATCGGCTACATCGTCAGCAGTCAGCGGTGTCAATCCTTGATAGACATTTTTGGCTTTTTCTGCATCGCCGTGAAACCGGACATTACTAAATTCTGTTTCCACCAAACCAGGCTCTATTTCTGTCACTCGCACTGGTGTTCCCAAAAGGTCTTGTTTTAACCCTTCAGAAATAGCTCTCACTGCTGCTTTGGAAGCGCAATAAACATTACCTTTCGGATAAGCTTGGCGGCCTGCTATTGACCCGATATTCACTACGTGGCCGCGGCCTCGGCTTACCATTCCCGGCACGATCGCACGAGTCATGTAAAGCAAGCCTTTAACATTGGTATCAATCATTTCTTCCCAATCTTGAAAGTTGCCTTCGTGCAGTTTGTCTAAACCACGGCTCAATCCCGCATTGTTAATCAGAATATCGATGTTTTTCCAGGCATCGGGAAGCGCCACTATCGCCGATTCAACTTGCGGGCGATCGCGCACGTCCAATTCTAGCAAATAAATCTCGTTCGCCGATGCGATGGATTTTGTTTCTACAAGTTCGTTTGCTAGTAGAGCGAGCTTTTCGAGGCGGCGGGCTGCTAAAATTAGTTTTGCTCCACCTTGGGCGAATATCTTGGCACAGGCTGCTCCGATACCGCTACTCGCACCTGTAATGAAAACAATTTGGTTTTGGATAGAAATCATTTTTTGTCAGTTGTCAGTTGACTGTTGGCTGTTGACTGTTGGCTGTTGACGGTTGTCATTGGTTATTTGTTAGTTTTGTTAGTTGTTATTTGTTATTTGCTATAGCCTTTATGGCTATAGTGAGGTATGTTTAATTCCTTTAATGAGATTTTTTTATCTTCAAATATGTATCTCCTGTGACTAATAACCGCTAAGCTAATCCGCATTTAAATTGCATAGTAGAATAAAAATTTCCTCTTGTGGGGAGTAGGGGTTGGGCAGGAGAGCCCGCCCTCAACATACAAATTAAATGCACAACAGCTTATACCACTTACTAATCACGAATCACCAATCACCCATTACCCATGCCCCATGCCCCATGCCCCATGCCCCATGCCCCATGCCCATAACACCTATTTTATTACTTGACAACCCGCAATCGCACACTAACTGTTGCAATTCCACCTTGTCGCATCAAAACTGCTGAAACCCACCGATTTTCGGGCGTAGCCGGAGCTTTACCTACTTTAAAAATTCCCCCGGCATTTAGCAACTCTAGCTCGACTTCTGAGGGATTAAAAAAGGTTTTTTCGGTAATTGGTTCCTCCAAAACAGTCCCTATTAAAATATCATCGCCGATCGGCTCTCGAACAATGGCATCAAAATGGTAGTCTTCGCCTACCTTAACTTGCTCCGGCAAATTTACTTCAATTGTGGGAGGATTATTGCCAGAACTAAGCTGAGTTTGTTCTGCTAAAATCTCTTGACTAACTATTTTTTCACCTTCAAAGCGCTGCTGGGAACGGATGGTAGCTTTGAGAGTTAATTCTCGGCCATCCTTTTTTTGAGTGCCGGCAATTGTAGTTATGGTTTCTGCGAGAATCGCGCTACCTTCTGTTTTCCAAGATTTGATCTCGGTGCGATAATTTAAACTCGGATATCTCTCCCAGAGTTGGGTGAGGGCTTTTGCCATACTTTGGGTGTTTAAGCCATCAGAATGAGTGAAATTCGGGCTGTAAAATGCCATGACTGCTTTGACATCGCGCCGATTGGCCGCTGCGTCAATTTCTGTTAGCACTTTTGTGAGTGGGGCGGGCGCATTTGCAGGGGTTTGGACGATCGTTTGGGGAGTCGCGGCGATCGCACCGATCGCTCTTACGGCACTCGGATGCAGCACGCCAGCACTTACCACTGTTAAACATAACAACATTTGAGCGATCGACTGCCCGCAGTTAAAGCCAAAAACGATCGCCCGTTGGCGCAGCCCTCGAAGAGGATCGGCTTTTTCGTCCCGACGGCTGCAAAAATACTCAGATGCACTTGGCACTAAATTCAAAAAATTACGCATTAGGTGATAATTTGGTTATTTGTCAGGGGTCGTAGCTTGGGCAACTGTTCGCCTGCAACGAAAACTGACAGCGGAAGCAGGGACACGGCACAATCTAATTTTAGATGGCTGATTCAAAATTGGCTGAAACTGCCGGAATAATAAGCATAATAATCTAAAACCTCAAATATAAAATTGATCGACCTGTGGAACTTGTACTTGTAAAAAAAGAAACAAATACCTTGACAAAAGCCCCCCTCCGGTTGTTGGTTGCAGCTAGCGGCACTGGTGGACATTTATTTCCTGCGATCGCCACCGCTAGTCAGTTGAACGACTGTCAGATCGAATGGCTAGGAGTCCCAGACCGCATGGAAACCGAGTTAGTTTCATCCCTTTACCCCCTCCACACGATCGCCGTTGAAGGCTTTCAGCAGCGATTTGGACTCGGTACAGTGCGAATTTTGGGCGGACTCGTCGGCTCGATCCTTCATGTGCGGAAGTTGCTCAAAGCGGGAAATTTTCAGGGAGTCTTTACTACCGGCGGTTACATCGCAGCACCGGCAATTCTAGCGGCTCGCTCTTTGGGTTTGCCGGTGATTCTCCACGAATCTAATGCAATTCCGGGGAAGGTGACGCGCTGGTTTAGTCCTTTGTGCACTGCTGTGGCGATCGGATTTGAAGCAGCAGCCCAGCATTTACCCCGCGCGAAAACCGTGGTTGCGGGTACACCGGTGCGATCGCAATTCCTCACCCGCCAACCTCTAAATTTGCCAATTCCTGACAACGTACCTGTTATTTTAGTCATGGGCGGCTCTCAAGGTGCTGTCGCAGTCAATCAGTTAGTGCGGCAGTGTGCTCCGGCTTGGTTTGATGCCGGTGCTTGGGTGGTTCACCTCACCGGAAATAATGACCCGGATGCTGAAAGTTTGAAACACGAGCAATATTTGTCTATGCCATTTTACGACAATGTGGCGAGTTTGTTGCAGCGAGCAAATTTAGCAATTAGTCGATCGGGCGCGAGTGCTCTGACAGAATTAGCAGTGACGGGAGTACCTTCTATTTTAATTCCTTTTCCTCACGCGGCTGACGACCACCAAAGATTTAATGCGGAAGTATTTGCTAAAGCCGGCGCCGCTGTGGTATTCCGTCAAAGCGAACTGACAGCAGATGTGTTGCAAAGCAAAGTTTTGTATTTGTTAAGAGATTGCGAATATTTGGAAAAAATGTCTCAAGCTGCTGCTCAATTAGCGGTGACAGACAGTACAGAACGTTTGGCTAATTTGGTCAGGGAATTGGTAGTAGGGTAGGGAGTGTTAAAGTAAATAGGCGATTCCCTTCGGGATAGCTTCGCTTAACGAGAATTTGTAATAAGGAGAAAGTCAAATGGCCTACAGTGACTTTAATTTAGACAGAGTTTTGAAAACCTTTGACTTAGCTTATTCTGAAATAGTCGAAATCTTCACTCCTGCACCAGAGTTAGAGTACAGTAGATTACTGACAGAAACTTTGCAAGAAAATCTGCCTGTAGCTCTCGGTAGCAATACAGAAAAATCGCGTTCGGAACTGATTATCGCGCCGATTTTAATGGAAGTGAGAAAACTTTTGCACCATCGCGTGAGCTTATTTTCTGGCATTGATTTTACTGTAGATGCTGAAAGAGGGCTGAATGGGAATTGTGATTTTCTGATAAGTCGATCGCCAGAATTGTTGATTGTAAAAGCCCCAGTCATTGCTATTGTAGAGGCTAAAAAGGAAAACATTAATTCGGGATTGGGACAGTGCATAGCTGAAATGCTAGCAGCTAAAATCTTCAACGAGCGTGAAGGTAATGAGATTACCACAATTTATGGGGCTGTCACTACAGGAGATAGGTGGAAATTCTTAAAACTCGAAGGACAAGCGGTTTTTGTTGAGACAACCGAAACTTTGCTTACCAATTTGGGTAAAATTTTGGGAATTTTAGCATTGGGAATGGACGATCGCGCGCTTAATCCCTAATTATCACCAATATTCAATTTAACAAAATTAACTACCGATTCTAATCCTTCCTTTGTCTTCAAGTTAGTAAAAACAAAAGGTTTCTCCCCCCGCATTTTTTTCGAGTCCCGTTCCATCACGCCTAAATCTGCTCCTACATAAGGTGCGAGGTCTGTTTTATTAATTACCAACATATCAGATTTAGTAATTCCTGGCCCGCCTTTGCGCGGAATTTTATCGCCCGCAGCGACATCGATTACGTAAATTGTTAAATCTACTAACTCCGGGCTAAAAGTGGCCGCCAAGTTATCGCCGCCGCTTTCGACAAATACTAAATCTAAATCAGTGAATTTTTGTTCTAACTCTTCTATCGCTACTAAGTTAATAGAAGCATCTTCGCGGATGGCTGTGTGGGGACAGCCTCCCGTTTCTACGCCCAAAATTCGATCGCTCTCTAAAGCTTGACTCCGAACCAAAAACTGGGCATCTTCCTGAGTATAGATATCATTAGTAACTACAGCAATCTGGTAGTGCTGCCGCAGCGCCTTGCACAAAGCATCCAGTAAAGCTGTTTTCCCCGAACCAACTGGCCCAGCAATTCCTACACGAAAAGCACCCATAGCGATTTTAGATTTTAGATTTTAGATTTTAGATTTGCTGATTTTCAACTCCGAAACAACCGAGTTGTAGTTGTAGGGTGCGTCAGACGGAGTTATGGAACGATTATCGAGGCTTTGGGGTTCTGACGCACCTTACTAATTAGATTTTGGATTGTCTGATTTTCAACTCCGAAACAACCGAGTGTACTGAGTTTCGTGGGCCATGCTAGCCAGTCCTAATCCCCAACTGCAACTGCCAAGCTCATCATCTTCTAATTTTAAAACTTCTTGCGTCGTACAGCTAATTTGAGACTGCAAATCTAACAGTAACTGTTGACCGGCGGTTTGACCGAGGGGAATCAGTTTCACGCCCGCACTCGCCAAATTGGCAGCCCAACTGTACAAATATCCTAACACGGCCGCTTCCTCTTCAATCTGCCAGTTGGCGGCGGCAATGCCAAAGCCGATCGCAAAATTGCACGGATTGCCGCCCAATTCCACCAAATCTTTTACAATTGTTGTTAACCCAGAAGCAACGGGCGATTCCCTGCGGGATAGCTTCGCTTCACGCAAATCCAGCAGCAACCTGACCAAAGTCCGCCCCATTTGCCAACTTTGCAAGCGCAACTCTTCTGTTTCCTTCGCAGCAGTCGCCCAAGCATTCCAGTAATTCAAAGCCGTCAAATCCCCTATCTGTGCCGCCCTCAAAGCCCTTACCACCACAGCGGCTTCTACTCGCACAGCCCCGAATTGCAGCGAATTTTCTAACCAATTTCTCAAATTAATCTCGCTGTCGATCGCACCGGTTTCTACCAGACTTTCGATTCCCTCAGAATAACTATAAGCTCCCACAGGTGCAAAAGCTAACTGCAACAAAGATAAAAGTTGATTGTTCACTGTTGACTGTTGACTGTTGGCTGTTGGCTGTTGACTGTTGACTGTTGACTGTTGACTGTTGACTGTTGACTGTTGACTGTTGGTTACAATGCCCAATGCCCAATGCCCAATGCCCAATGCCCCATTCCTAATGGTTGTGTCCATAAGCGCCCATTTCTGGCTGAAACGGCACAATTTCCTCTGTTACTTCCAAACCCATTTTTTCGAGCATTCCCTGCAACACAGAGTCGGGAGAAAGTCTTAAATAATTATCGGCAATTTCTAAAGCTACGTGACGGTTTCCTAAATGATAAGCCGCCCGCATCAGTAGCAGCGGACTTGATGCCCGCGCTGTCAGCACGAGTTCGGGTTTTGCACTTACCAGTACCAAACAGCTACCGTCTTCCGACTGCAATAAATCTCGATCGCGCAGTACCGTACCTCGGGGTAAACTCAGGTGGAGCTTTTCCCCCGTTTCTGTCTCGAATCGGTGGCGGCTGCGAGTGCGATCGTCGGCTGTCATTGGTAAAGTAAAGCTGACAACAGCATCGGGATTTGCAGGTAAATGTTTGGTGAAAGTTAGCATTTTTATATTCTATTCCTCAGAGCCATTCACTTGACATCTAGTTTTTGAGGAATATCTTTTTATAGCCGAAGGAATAAGGAAGACAGAAGTTCCCATCTTCAGCTCATGTTTCAAAAATTAAAAACGTTTTAATCGTGTTGGCGATCGCTATATCTCATTGCGACTTACAGCCAGTTGAAAAAAATTCATCTCTCTGACCGCTCCCGTTCTGGCCTTATTACCAAATTTATGTTATTTTGTCAAGCACTTTATCGCAGACGATCGCTTTTTTTGCAAAAAATTTTGCCTACCGTCTAGGAACTCGAACAATTTAAATCTCCAATATATTGTTGGGGGGAGGTAGCGCTTAGGCATCCTGCCTGCCCTGAACAAGCTTTTATGGAGAAGTCTAATAGAACGGGAGAGAAAGAAAGACTCAAACCCTCAAGCTTATTTATTGCCCGCTTGTTGCAGTCGCAGGAGCTCGGCTTGAATTTGCTGTTTGACTCCCGAATTCGCTTGCTGGAGCAAAGTGATCTGGTTGAAGCGACTCACTGTCAAACCCTGGCCTTCGATAACTTTTTTAGCTTGTTGGCAGTAATTCACCGCGATGCCACGAACACCTCCCGACAGCTTATTAATTTCCTGAGTTTCGTTGCACACTACTCTGGGAACCGAGCCCCCAGCCATTCCTTTAATTTCGTTAAAAGCTTCCACCCGTCTGGGTTCTATTGCCAACACAGCGCGAGCGTAGCTAGTAATTTCCTCGCTGCTAATTTCTTGAGCTTGGGCTGCTGCTCCGAAAACGAGGTTTGGGGATTGTGTGTATAAACCGGGAACCCATCCACTAGCCAAAGCTGCGGTGGAAATGATGCCTGCAAACAACGATTGTCGCAGTCTCCGGTTTAGGCTTAATTTAGAGGTGTTAAGTGAGGTGTTCATGGTCGTGGGTGATTGATTGCGTGTAGATAAAAATGACACAGCGCTTGGAGGCTCAATCTTTTTGAATCATGTGGCGGCTAAAAAGTTCCTGCCGTTGGTGACTATTTTGAATTCCAGCAGGATGCTTTAGGATTTGCTACGGCGATCGACTTTTTAGCAAATCCGATAATTTCATTCATTCTAGCATCTGTCGGAAGTGGACAAAATTCAAACTTGAGAGGGTAATTTTAATTACAGAGCGTTCCCGAATTGCCTCTGGCAATAATTCTCAAAGCGCAAATATTAAATAATTCTAAAAGTTATTGACAAATTACTCGCCTTAATAAGTCTCATCAAGGTACGGGCTAGCAAAGCTATCTTCCCGCCAGGGTTCCCGTTCCCCGTAGGGGTTCCCGTAGGGTAGGGTAGGGAAGCGTCTGGAAGGCTAGGTCAAATTTAGCAGCAATCACACTCATCAATTGCGGGGATGATTTATTGAATGTTAAGCCAATACGGTTCAGTTAAGCTCGATCCCCCCTAACCCCCCTTAAAAAGGGGGGGAGAAGAACTTACTCAAAGTCAACCCCTACTCCCCTTCTTAAGGGGGATGCGAGAGGGATCTCGCCCGGAATAAATAGTTTTAACCCAAGCGTATTGAATGTTAAGCGGTGGTGCATTTGTCGATCGAGAAAATCCCCCCTGCTTTGGCTGCTGAAGAAGCCACAGCCGGAACAATAATCATGTTTTACTACCCGAAGATAGAGACAGCAGCAGGGAACTAGACATTAAAATCTTGTTATCAAAATGCGCGCTAGTTGTTTTGGGCACTCAACGCGCAGGCCTTCGATTCCAGTTCTCGCTTCCTCCGGTTTGGGGCTGTGAAAACTTGTCTGGGAGTTACCCAGAAACCTGGTTTTTCTACGAAATAAAATCGTTACAGCCACCCGCAAGAGTAGACAACCCCGGAAAGCTGGAATTTTTGGGGCTCAGTTTTCTTGTCATCAATATCGCAAATAGCGAATTTTGGCAAGCATTATCGCAGCAATTTAACAATTATTAATTACCCATTGCCCATGAAAAGTCAAAAAGAAATTTGGCGAGTTATTCTTGCAGTAGCTATCAGTATTGTAGGGGTGCTGCACTTTGCAGTACCCGCACCTTTTATCAGAATTGTGCCGCCCCAGCTTCCTTACCCGGAAGCCTTGGTTTATATCAGCGGTTTTTTCGAGATTTTGGGCGGAATTGGGCTGTTAGTTCCTCCTGTCAGCAGGGCGGCGGCGTGGGGATTAATTGCCTTGTTTATTGCCGTGTTTCCAGCTAATATCAATCAAGCCGTCAACAACATTCCGATAGAAGGGATTCCCCACAACCAATTACTGTATTGGTTGAGGCTGCCTTTTCAAGCTGTCTTCATTGCTTGGGCCTGGGTTTATACCCAACCAGACGAAGGTAAACCCCGGGCTTCTATAGTTCCAGATAGAACAGAAAACGCCCAATGAAGCAGTTCGACTACCATGCGGATTTTAAGAACATCGACTTTCGACAGCACCCGGAACTTTATCGGGTAGGGAAAGGAGAACAGGGAGTGCTTTTGGTGGAACCCTACAAAGGAGAAATTTTGCCTTTCTGGAGATTTAAGACTCCTGAAATTGCCAGGGAGTCCAGCAGCAAAATTTACTCCTTGTTTTTAGAGTATCTCGATGCCGATGATTTTGTGGGAGCCGACATGGCTCGCAAGTTCTTGCAGATGGGGTATACTCGATCGCGTCGCTACGCCAACCACAAAAGCGGTCGAAAATACCAGCAAAACCCTCAGAAACTGAAGTCTGTTGCTGAGCAAACCGCCGCTCGAAAAGATATTTTGCCGCTAGAAGCAGATCCGGTGAAAGCAGAATCCGCCGCCATTTTTCAAGAGAAATGGATGCTGGCCAAAATCAACGAGAAATATCTCGAACTTTTAGCCAGACACCGGCAGATGTACGAATCTTATTTAGTCAACGCTGAGGATTGACATACATTTACGAAAACTCAGAACTTACACTTTAGCCCCGTCGGCAGCAGTGTAGTTGTGCTTGCCTATCTGGGCCGCACCTATTTGCGTGGCCCTACTATTTACTCATCTTCTTCTTCTGTTTGCCACTGTCGCCAAATTTCAAAGGCATTAAAGCCCCTGTATTGCAGGTAATTCAAGACTTTCCCCTTGGTTTTCGGATCGGCTTTACCCCAAGTATCGATCTTGTATTTCCGCATGACTTTGGCTTTTAATTCGGCCAGTTTTTCTGCTTCGGAGTCCTGATTTTCGGCAATTTCTTCTTCCCAGACTTGCTCGAACAAATCGTTGGTAATTCCTTTTTGCAGGCACTTGCGCTTGATGGCCGACTTCCCGTATTTGCCTGCACCAGAGGCGATCGAGTTTGCCACCAAGCGAGTGTCGGACTGATAGCCGCGGTCTTGAATTTGCGCGATCGCCTCCAATATTTCCTCATTGCCAAAACCTTTCTCTTGCCCCTTTTTGCGAAGTTCAGAGGCACTGTAGTCTTTGCGGGACAAGAGAAAATAGAAATAGTCAAGACAGCTCATCAGTTAAATTGAAGGGTGGCGCGCAAATACTCGTGTAGCGAATCCCAAATCCAGTCGCCTTGCTATCGGCAGACTGCATCACGCGCGGCGAAGCTATCCCGCAGGGAATCGCCTTTATTCTTCTGTATCCTCCTCTTCATCATCCACTTCCACATCCGGTCTGTCCACATCGATCTGAATCAAGCGAATGTGCTTGTATCCGAGCTTAATTTCAAACTCGTCTCCCGGCTTTAATCCCATTTCTTGGGTATAATTTGCCCCGATCACGATCGAACCATTCTTGTGAACGCTAGCTCGATAACTCGCTTCTCGCCCGCGTCCGTCTGCTTTCGACTTCTCTAGCTCAATGCCCTTAGCAGCTAACACTGCATCGTAAAACTCAGCCAGATTAATCCGGGTTTCTCCACTTTTGCTGACCGTGAAGTAGCCGCAAAGCTTTGCAAGTTCTCTGCGTGGCAAATCACTGCCTTTGATTTTTTGAAGCAGACCTTTTCCTGTTAAGGGTGCTGTAGCTGTTTCTGCCATTGACCGTACCTCGCTTATTGGACTTTACTTATATCAATTACAACACATTAGATTAACTTTGTTTCACTGTCAATACTAATAATTCTGAATATTAAGATTCTGGAGAAATTTCTGCGGCCTCAAGACCGGGGGTGCAAGTAAGGATGCTCGAAGGGCGATCAATTTGCTCCTCGCGGCCCAAATCCTTGCGTAAGCCTCTCTTGCGATCGCGCGGGGAATTATTGTCGCAAATTAAATGCTTTACTTTTTTACAGTAAAGTCTGTTCCCTGCATTCACCAATCCCCGATCGAGTCTGTGGTCAAGGTAAAAACAAGACAGCCATGAATCGAAATACCTAGACCCCGGCCGCTGCAAATCTGCCGAAAGCATTTACCGGCGCGGGGTTAACTTTTACCTCAACAAGACGAGGCAGCACTTGTTCTCGATGCCACTGCCAGCTACTTGTAAACCCTATTTTTCGGGCGGGAAATCCCCTCAAAACCCCAAATACCAACGGGCAATCTTCTATTAAGGTGTTGGGCATATAACTTGCACAGAACGCAGTCTGGGGAAGGCAATCCGGTAAAAATTCAAGGAAATTTCACCTCTTCGTTGAACCGGTTTAAGCTCAAACCCGACTCAATGGGCGCTGCGGCAGAAACATCGGGCAGCCACTAAGAGGGCAATAGTTTTGGGAGCATCTCACCTTTGCAGCCCTCCGCTAGAAATTGGAGTTTTGAGGCAGGAGGCAGGAGGCAGGAGGCAGAA
>NZ_JAUBUJ010000031.1:0-79454 GCF_036705405.1 Microcoleus sp. B13-B6 | reverse complement strand
TGATTCAGATAAATTTGTAGGGGTAGTGCTACCCCTACTCCCCGTGCCTACCCCCTATCTATAGGGCAACCACGGGGAGTAGGGGTCGGATTGCCCCTACAATAATTATGAGAATGATTTAGGATTGCTATATAAAATTGTTTGGTAGTGAGGACTTCAGTCCTCATAAAAGTCTGTGGACTGAAGTTTTCACTACTTGCCTTATAAGGGCTATTTTAATGGACATGATATCATTGCGATCGCCAGGATGAGCTTTCGCCTTCCCAAAGAAAGCAATTGCTTTCTTCAGGTAATATTTTGGCAACTCCTAGAGACATTTCTCCCTAAAAACCAGTCGCCCTTCTACCGTTCGGGGAACAACTGACAGGCCCTATTAGTTGGCTGATTTGCCCAATCCAAGCGAGAATTCCCAAATCGATCCATCCAACCTTCCAAATAAGCCCGATTAGCCTTTCTTTCCTCTGGATCTGATGTATTCATTGGATGAGGTGCTAGACCGAAAATAGTCGCCGTCGTCACGCAAAACATCGACTTTTGAAAACTCTGGCAAATTTGCACCCGCACATCGTCTTCACCGCGACAGCTAGTGCGATAAACTTCGTGCAAATACTCCGGCAAATAATGACGCATATCTTGCATTAATTGAGTTGGCGGAATCCCTGCACCTCCAATCGGTAAAGGGTCAGCAAACAAAGCCCCGTAGGCAAATTCTCTTTGTTCTTCCGGGATTTGATGAGCTTGAGCGTTGTAGGAAACTGTACCAAAAAACGCAGTGCCCCGAAAGAAAATTGACTCTACATAAGGCACTGCTACATCTGGTAAAAATGTTAAGTTAGCGCTCGCCGGAATGATATCGTAGACTTGAGGGCCAATCTTGACGCTGTAGGTAATTGGTAAACTGGCGGCGCTAACCAAACCTGCTAAGACAAAATCAACTACTTCTGCGATCGACTTAATTTTACCGGCTTCGTAGGCATCAGATAAGTCTATGAACAAATCGCTCATTACCCGCCAAAACTGACCGAGACCGGTGTAGTAAGCCAGCATCCGCACTTGTTCCGGCAAAAAATTAGGAAATGCTTTGTTGAGTCCCTGCATGAAAAAATTGCCTTTCAGTTTAGCAGCGATCGCCTTTTCGACCAAACTGCTAAATTCCGGGGTATCCAAATAAGTGTCAAAACCCCCGCCGCCGTGCCACAGCATAGTTTTCATAACATACTCAGCATACTCAAAATTTATGCGATCGTGCCACAAATAGCGCATTAATTTGGGCAGCGTTACCTCTCCGTTGAAATATTTAAAAAACGGGAAAAGCACTAAAAACTGTTCTTCTGCAATATAATTGAGATTGCGAGAATAGGCATCGAGAACCACACCGTAACTTTTGAGAATGCCGACAACTTCTACTACATTTTCCGCCGATTCGGGAAGCAAAGCTTTGCCTGATTCCAAGAGGTCAATGTATGCGGATAGGGGATGGGAAGAGGGTTTTAATACGGTACTTTTCATTCTTATTTAACCTTAATTGAAGGAAGGAACGACAAGGATTTGAACACGGATACACTGATGAATGGAATAGGTAGGGACACGGCAGTGCCGTCTCCCTACAGCCGTCTGCTGTATTTCATGGGATTGAAAACTGCCATAGGACTAAAGTCCGATGCTACTGAGATATTGCACCATTCTCAATTAGCCGTAGGGGCGGGTTCGCCAACAGCCTTAAAGCTTGCAAATAGGTTCTATAAACCCGCCCGACCCCCCGAAAAATCCTCTTATTGAGATTGCTGCAAGATGTCCGATGCTACGAACCTAGGTCATATTTTATTTCAAGTTTTGAGCGATCGCTTTAACTTGCGGTGGCACATTAGCTACCATTCCGATCGCTGTTTTCTCGCTCAAAGCAACTAAAACTCCCGGTTGCACTCCCATAATTGCGATAATTATGGCTAAAACCAGCGAAGGGATGCGATCGCGCCAGCGGACTTGGGGCAAATTTTCCACCACATCCGAAAGGCGGCCGAAAAAGGCGCGGTTGACCATAATTAAAAAGTAAACTGAAGTCAAACCAGTGCCGATCATGCAGAGCAAAGTTTGCACCGGAAACACGGGCAAACTGCCCCGAAATATCAAAAATTCAGCAATAAATCCAGCCAAACCCGGAATGCCGGCACTAGCCATCACGCCGAGGATCATTAAACTGCCAATCATCGGCAAACCGCGATCGGGATTGAACAAACCTTTGAGCACATCGATGTTGCGGGTGCCGGATTTTTTGTAAACAACGCCGACACTCAAAAATAGCAGCCCCGAAATTAAACCGTGGCTAACCATTTGCAAAACTGTTCCCAGCATACTAATCGGAGTAGCTGCGGCGCTAGCTAACAAAATGTAGCCCATGTGAGCGATCGAACTGTAAGCTACAATTTTTTTCATATCTTTTTGGGCGATCGCGCAACTCGCCCCGTAAAGCACGCTTACCACCGCCCAACTCGCCAAAATCGGCGCCGCCACCGCCCACGCATCGGGAAACAAACCCAAACCAAAGCGCAGCATCCCATAAGTTCCCAGCTTCAAAAGCACCCCCGCCAGCAGCACCGAAACCGGCGTCGAAGCTTCTACGTGAGCATCCGGCAGCCAAGTATGAAAAGGCACCAAAGGCATCTTAATTCCAAAAGCCAGCAACACCCCTGCCAGCAAAACAATTTGCCTTACCAAAGGCAATGGCAATCCTCCTTGCAAATGCGATGCGCCCGCTGCACCAACCATATCGAAACTAGAAGCACCACTAAGCCAACCAGTCCCCAAGAAAGCAGCCAGCAGCACAATTCCCGCAAATGCAGTATAGATTAAAAACTTAGTAGCAGCATAACCCCGGCGCTCGCCTCCCCAAATCGCAATTAACAGGTAAAGCGGAATCAATTCTACCTCAAAAAACAGGAAAAACAGCAGCAAATTTTGAGATAAAAAAGCCCCTGTTACGCCGCCTGTAATTAACAGAATCAAAGAATAATAAAGTCGAGGTCTGCGGATCGACTCATCCGTAGCGTAAATAGCTACCCCTGTCAGCAGAGTATTTAAAATCACCAAAGGCAGAGACAAACCATCAACGCCGAGATTGTAATTCAATCCCAAAGCATCTATCCAAGGAATAAATTCCGAAAACTGCAACTGACTGGTACTGGCATCAAACTGAACTGCCAAAATCACCGACAGAATAAAAGTTATACCCGCAATGGCGATCGCGACATTCCGAACTATTTTAGAACTGATCTCACCGGGCCAGAGCCCAATCAGGGCGGCCGCCAACATTGGTATCCAGATTAAAGCACTGAGCATCAATTAAAACTTTCCTTTATTACGCAGTTTTTAGAGATATAGCAATCCTCAATCATTTGTGAATTTCTTACTCCCTCCCCTTGCCAAGGGGAGGGTTGGGGTGGGGTAAAAAATTTACGAGTCCTGCAAGGATTGGTATATATTTAACATTAACGCAAAGCAACTGCATAAAAAAGCGATCGCCTGATTTTCTTGTTAACATAGATTCAAATGTGTCTGAAATCCTCCTATGACCTCAAGTCTTACCGATCGGGAAGATTTGCAAATTCGATCGGCCTATCCTTCCACCAGGCTAACAGTTACCGACTTGGAACAACTGCAAGGTATACTCTCGGAAGCACATCTAGACTACCAATTAGAACTCGTAGACGGGAAGATTATCGTTAGGGGCCCATCAGACATTGTATCGAGCGAAATTGGGGCAGAGTTTGGCAGTCTTTTGCTTAACTGGGTCAATCGATTTTAGATTTTAGATTGGAGATTTTAGAGGCGACCCCACGGATAAATGCGGGGGCTTGAGGATTTTCGATTTTCGATTTGGGATTGATTCCACGGATAAATCACGTGGCGGGTACCACCTTTGAAATTCCTGGTCAAACCTCGCGAACTCGGACGAGTATTTGAATCTAGCGGCGGGTTTATTCTCCCCAATTCCGATCTGATATCTCCCGATGTTTCGTTTGTGACAGCCGATCGCCTCAAACAAAGCAAAAGGTATTTTGCCGAACTCGTTCCCGACTTAGTTGTAGAAATCAAATCTCAGTGCGATCGCCTCAAACCCCTGCGAGAAAAAATTCTATCATTCATCGAACTCGGAGCAAAAGTAGGAATATTAATCGACCCAGACAAGCGCACAGTAACAATTTACACTCCGACAGCCGAGCCAGTGGTATTGAGAGACGGCGACATGATTTCAATTCCCGAACTTTTGCCCGGTTGGGAAGTTGCGGTGACAGAATTGTGGCCGATCGATTTTGAGTAAAATTAGATAAAAAAGCAGACAAACCCAGAATAAAATCATCTGCGTTCATCTGCGTTCATCCGCCCTCATCTGCGGTTGAAAATTAAATAACATCAGACAAAAAGCAGACAAACCCCGAAAAATTCATCTGCCAATCTCTGCAGTTTAAAACAGCCAAATAATCAACGCCAGCAACACAGCAACCCCCCCCGCAATAGTCAACACATAAAACTGCGACTGACCGGTGCCGCTGTACTTCAACCCTTCGCCGCTGAAAATTGTGGCAAAACCGAACAAATTCACCGCCCCATCCACCACATACCTATCAGTCCAAGCGCTGATTTTAGAAATAAAAGCCACAGCCCAAACCACAGTCACGCGGTAAACTCGATCGATATAAAAATCGTAAGCAAACAAATCCTGCAACGCCGGCACCGGCAGCCGTACCGGTCGAGGTAAAACCCCGTACCAATAAATCGCCACCCCAACCGCAACGCCAATCAACCCAGATAACATTAACAGCGGAAGATGCAGAGTCTTCAACAGCAAATTTAAAGTATCAAAATCCCCCGTTTCCGCCCAAGGCCCAGTCCAACTAATTAACAATTGCCACTGCTGCAACATCCAAGGCACCAACAGCCCAATCACTGTCAAAATTACCATCGGCAAAGCCATCTGCCAACCAACTTCTGGAGCTCTGCGAGTTTTCGGCTGCGGTTTTCCAGCGAACACTAAACCGAATATGCGAGTTAAATTTAGCGCTGTCAAACCGTTAACTAAAAGCAGCACTATTACCAGCCACAAAGGCAAAGTCCAAAAACCGTTGAGCCAGCGCCGCATCGCCCAAAAGTTGCCCAGAGGCAACAACGCTACCATCCCCGCAGCGCCTACTAAATAAGCCGTAGTGGTAGCAGGCATCTTCGACCACAACCCACCCATTTCTGTTAAATCTTGAGTGTTAGTTGTGGTAATAATTGACCCTACGCTCATGAATAATAGGCCTTTGGCGATCGAGTGCGCGAACAGCAACAGCAAAGCAATGTCAACTTGATTTAGCCCCACGGCGATAAACACCAAACCCAAAGAGGCGCTGGTAGAATGCGATAGTGCTCTTTTGATGTCGATTTGGGCGATCGCCACCAAGGAAGCGCCAACAGCCGTCACCGCACCCAAAACCACCAACACCGCATCGGCGATCGGCGAAAGCGCTAAAACAGGCTGAAGTTTAATCAAAACATAAGCCCCAGCGCCCACAACTACCGTATTCCGCATAATCGAAGCCGGGTTGGGCCCTTCCATCGCCTCGTCAAGCCACAAATGGAAGGGAAATTGAGCGCACTTGGCCGTAGGTGCAGAGATTAAAGCCAAACCTAAAAAAGTCGCCACTACAGGAGACAAAGTTGCAGTTTCAGCCCATATTTCCAAATCGGAAAAATTCAAACTTCCCGCTAAAGTTGAAAGCGTCACTACTCCCATCAGCAGCGGCACGTCTCCTACACGCTTGGTTAAAAACGCATCTCTAGCGGCTGTTACTACCAGCGGTTGAGCGTACCAAAACCCGACTAGCAAGTAAGTTGAAAGCGTCAGCACTTCCAACAAAGCGTAAGTTAGAAGCAGCGAGTCGCTAATGGCAATGCCGCTAATTGCCGCTTCAAAAAAACCCATCAGCCCAAAAAATCGAGCTAGCGCCCAGTCTTTTTCCATGTAGCCTAGAGCGTAAATTTGTGCTAGCAAACTCAGAACACTAACTAACTCCATTGCTCCCACGCTGACGGTGGAGATTTCTATTGCAAAAGACAAATCTAAATCGGCTGCTTGCACCCAGTGCACGAGCAACTGTTGGGGCGGTTGATCCCAAGTCGCTGTAAAAATAACTGATCCGTGTATGAAAGCTAACACCGTCATCAGCAAATTGAAGTATGCTGCAGGTCTCGGGCCTGTTCTGCGAACGGTGCCCGTAGACCACGGCAAAGTTAAAATTGCGCCTATTAAGCCATATAAAGGTACCCACCAACAGGCTTGGAGGAGAAATTGAGTCATTTAATTTATCCCTTAAACTTCAAATTACTGGCTGCCTTTATAGCTGGTAAAAGTATAGTCATTTATAGGCATGGGAGGCTTCAAGCCCCTCCCCCTTCACTTTTACTTTGAGCGGATTAACCCGCATTGGCCCAACTACGCAGCTCCCTATCCCATCGCTGAACGCATTTGGGATTGCTTTTCTGAGGATGTTGTACGAAGCGTTGATATCAGAATTAATTAACTGACCAGTCGATGTTTTGTACAAACCTCGCTTAATACGCTTACCAGTAAACATTGGCTCTTTTTCTGTTTTCCCGTAGACAGGGATTGGGTCTAGACCCACGAAGTTGGCCCGCGATGTGTAGGATTCTTCCTGCACAATTACATTGATTCCCGCCAACCGAGCTTTGTACTCCAACATTTCAATTAATCGAGAGTGAGGAATACTAACAAAGTTTTGGTTGGTTTGCTTCCCTAGATCAATTTCAGTTTTCCACTGTGCATTCTTGCCAATTACTAGCGTCCCAATTTGTTTGGTATTTAAAATCGCAACAATCACACGACTAACATGATGCAAGTAATTATCAACTTTTTGATGGCGACAACGAGTTAAGCGCGCTCATCCGGGGTGAAGTTTTGCGGTTCCCTTTTAACTGGGATTGTAATCGGGATTTGCGTTTGTTATAGAACTGGTTAATCGATTTTAATGGTCGCCCGTTAATCAACAAAGGGATAAATCCCGGTTGATTTGAAGTTAACGCCACTAAATTATCTAGTCCTAAATCAATACTAGCTACAGAGTTGGCATTGCTGATGGTGGACTCCGGTTCATCATAAATTATCTCAATTACATAGGAATCACATTTCGGAACCAGTCTAACTTGACAAATCTGGTTGGGATTGAGTAGGGTTTTAATTAAAAGTTCAGTCCCCGAAAGTTTAATGATTCCTTTCTTCAACTGTTTACTACTAATCGCTTGAATCGTGTAGACGAGAAGGTTTCGCCCTTTAGTCTTATCTTTGTACTTTGGCAATTTTGGGCGACCCGTGAATTTTGAAGAGTCAGCTTTGTAAGCTTTAACGGCTTCAAAAAACGATTTCCAATTCTTGTCTAACACCATTAAGATTTGCTGGCTTACTTTGGCAGGCAAAGCCTTGTAAACTTCATGAGACTTCATCAATCGGTTCATTTCGTTATAACTGACATAACCCCACCCATAAATAAAACTCTGACGAATGACGTAATGGGCGGCATTGTAGAGGTTTTTGGACTTGAAAGCTAGTTCGTCTATTTGGGCGAAACGGTGTGACGTTGATTTAATGATGTGCCTCTGTGTTAGTTGCATTTGAGAGTTGGGTTTTTTGGGCTATGCGTATTCCTTGTTCAACACTCACAACAATAGAATACCATTATTGTTTATAATTGCTTATAAACTCCATGAAGTTTTACAATACAAAAACTGTCGCGGGCGATCGCCTGATACCCTAAAACTTTGACTAAAGCCGATCGTATAGCTGTGGCAAAATAATTTGCACCCAAGATTCACTATACATTAAATCATCAAAACTGAGAATTCTCTCAAGATAAAATTACCTCCTGAGCAGGCGAGGCACTCAAAGAAACAAATGCCTGCCGATGGGCAAAGACTGCCTTTTTTGCCGATTTCCCTGCGATCCCCCTTTGGGAATCCCCAAGTTTCCCGGCAGTGACTCAGCTCCGGCTTCACATACCGAACTCTACTTTATGAGTATTATTACTTACTTTAATCCCCCTTCGCCGTCGGCTTCTACCCCTCTCTATATTAAGATTATTAAATAAATATTAAATTAGTTTAAGTAACATAAAAAATTTTAATTTTTGTTATTAAACATTATGATGTTAGTTTATATTGTCAAGGTGGACAGCTTCCCCTATTCTTATAGGATAGGAAGCTTTACACTGCCTTACTAATAAATGTGGGCCTCCCCGTCCAAATTTTTAGATTTCTCAAAGATTTGTAACGGTAATTTCGCTCATCCTCAAAGGAGATTCAAAAATGTCAATTGCCGTGGGAATGATTGAGACAAAAGGTTTTCCCGCTGTTGTGGAAGCTGCCGATGCTATGGTCAAAGCTGCCCGCGTTACCCTCGTGGGCTATGAAAAAATCGGCAGCGCCCGCGTCACCGTAATTGTGCGCGGCAACGTGTCGGAAGTCCAAGCCTCAGTCGCAGCAGGAGTGGAATCCGTCAAGCGGGTGAACGGCGGAGAAGTCGTCTCTACCCACATCATCGCTCGCCCCCACGAAAACCTAGAATACGTTCTGCCGATTCGATATACAGAAGCAGTAGAACAGTTCCGAGGCTACTAAGTTCTTAGCGCACAAAAATTTCGTTAAAGGAAAATTTGTGCGATCGTCAAAAATTAACTGTTTAGTTCCCCAAATATTCAATCAGGAGTAAAACCAATGGCAATTGCAGTTGGCATGATCGAAACCCTAGGCTTCCCCGCAGTGGTAGAAGCCGCTGACGCGATGGTCAAAGCAGCCCGCGTCACCTTGGTAGGCTACGAAAAAATCGGTAGCGCTCGGGTTACGGTCATTGTAAGAGGAGATGTCTCGGAAGTGCAAGCTTCTGTCGCCGCCGGAGTAGAGTCAGTGAAGCGCGTTAACGGCGGACAAGTGATGTCCACCCACATTATCGCCCGCCCTCACGAAAACTTGGAGTACGTACTGCCGATTCGCTACACCGAAGCTGTAGAACAGTTCCGTGAAGGCGTGAGCGGCATTCGCCCCCTCAACAGATCATAAGATAGGCTCACGGCTGTTAGGGGCGTTTGGTAATTAAAAATTAAAAATCGCGCTGTTTTTGATTTAGCATTTTTAATTTTTAATTGAGGTGGGTATGGGATATTGGTTATTAGTCATGAGTCATTAGTCATGAGTCATTAGTCATTAGTCATGAGTCATTAGTTACTAGACGAATAACTCTAAACGGCGGACAGCGGACTGAGCAAAGCTAATAAAAAAAAGACAAGTGACCCTGTAAAAATGACAGTTACCAATTACCTATTACCTATTACCTAAAATGCAAATGGCCAAAGTTCTCGGCACAGTTGTCAGTACCCAAAAAGAGCCGACGCTGAGAGGATCGAAATTTCTACTGCTGCAATTCATCGATGAGGAAGGTTCGCCAGTTCCCGGCTATGAGGTAGCCGCTGACTGTGTGGGCGCAGGTATAGATGAATGGGTTTTAGTAACCCGAGGCAGCGCAGCCCGGATCGCGCCCGGAAGTGAAAACCGTCCGATCGATGCTCTAGTAGTAGGCATTATAGATACTGTCAATGTAGAAAACCGCCTCATTTACAGTAAAAAAGACGACCCGTACCGCTAGTTGACAGTTGGCAGTTGGCAGTTGACAGTTGGCAGTTGGCAGTTGGCAGTTGGCAGTGAACAGTGAACAGCTAACAGTGAACAGTTGACAGTGAAGAGTGAACAGCTAACAGTGAACAGTTGACAACTAACAACTAACAAAAAATTTTTCAGCTTAGGAGAACTTAATTTATGGCAGTCCGCAACGTTGCGGCTCCCCCGACGCCTTGGTCGAAAAACTTGGCTGAGCCCAAAATTCACGACACCGCATTCGTACATTCCTTTTCTAACATTATTGGGGATGTGCATATCGGTTCTAATGTGATGATTGCCCCCGGGACATCTATCCGCGCCGATGAAGGCACTCCTTTTTATATCGGAGAAGGAAGCAACATTCAAGACGGAGTAGTGATTCACGGCCTAGAAAAAGGCCGAGTCACAGGAGACGACGACAAATCCTATTCTGTGTGGGTGGGGAAAAATACTTCCCTCACTCACATGAGTTTAATTCACGGCCCGGCATACGTGGGCGAGAACTGCTTTATTGGCTTTCGCTCTACGGTGTTCAATGCCAGAGTGGGCAACGGCTGCATTGTCATGATGCACGTACTAATTAAAGATGTCGAGATTCCCCCCGGTAAGTACGTACCTTCGGGAGCCATCATCACTAATCAGAAGCAAGCCGATCGCTTGCCTGACGTTCAAGATTCTGACATTCAATTTGCGACCCATGTCATCGGCATCAATGACGCTCTGAGAACGGGTTATCGCTGCGCTGAGAACATCGCCTGTCTAGCACCAATTCGCAACGAGCAAACTAAAAACCCAAATATGACTCAAACCAAATATTCTACCAATGCCGGCACCCAATTGAGTTCAACTCTTGCCGATAGCATCCGCAATTTACTAGCTCAAGGATACAGCGTGGGAGCCGAACACGCCGACGCACGCCGCTTCCGTACAGGTTCTTGGCGTACTTGCGGCCCGATTTCCTCAAAGCGCGACTCAGAAGTAATCGCGGCTTTGTCAGCTTGCATGGCCGAGCACCAAGGAGAATACGTCCGCTTGATCGGGATTGACACCAAAGCCAAGCGCCGCGTACTCGAAGAAATCGTCCAAAGACCGGGAGAAAACGGCTCTAACGGTTCTAACGGTGCGAAAACTCACCAATCTAACGGTAAAGTTGCACAAGCTTCAAACCACAATAGCGGTTCCGTGTCAAGCGGGAAATTGAGTGCCGAAACAGTGGCTCAGGTTCGCAGCTTGCTAGCTCAAGGCTACAAAGTGGGTACGGAACACGCCGACGCGCGCCGCTTCCGCACCAGTTCTTGGCAAAGCGGGGCTTCGCTGCAAGTCAGAAACGAATCTGAGGCGATCGCCGCTTTGGAAGCTGTGATGAACGAGTACCCGGGCGAGTACGTGCGCTTGATCGGGATTGACCCGAAAGCTAAGCGGCGCATAGTTGAAGAAATTATTCAGCGTCCAGACGGCCCGGTTGCTCAATCGGCTAAGCCGGCAGGAACATCTAAGCCTGCAGCAACATCGGGATACAAAGCAGCTTCGACTGGTTCGGCCAGCAGCGGCAGTTTGACCGGCAAGACGATCGACCAAATCCGCAACCTGCTTTCCCAAGGCTACAAAATTGGCACGGAACACGCCGACGCGCGCCGTTTCCGCACCGGTTCTTGGAGCAGTTGCGCCCCGATCGCATCCAACCGCGAAGCCGAAGTGATTTCTGCCCTCGAAAGCTGTCTCAAAGAACACAGCGGCGAGTACGTCCGCTTGCTGGGCATCGACTCCAAGGCCAAGCGCCGGGTGCTCGAAGAAATTATCCAACGACCTTAATTTGCTAGGTAATTAGCTTGTTTCTCCCGTTAAGCCCTCGCGCTGGGCTAACGGGAGAAACCCCAGCGGATTGAAGTTGGATTTGAGATAGTTAAATAGTTTGATCGATAACTATTGCTCAGAATTAGGCATTTTATCTATCAATTAATGCCGTAATGTCGTACCAAGTGGAGCAACATCAAATAAAAAGCAGTAGCGAGTGGTTTGGTTACTGCGAGGTAGCCTGTTTCGCGTCCAAGAACTTGTTCAACACCGCTCAATACTCAAATCGTCAAAGTTTCATATATGGTCACGGAACGCTCACCCAAGCGGCTATGGATAAGCTCTTCAAATCAGATATCAATTACAAATCGCTTCCTGCAAAAGTCAGTCAGCTTGTCCTGAAGCAGGTTGCTGATAGTTGGCAATCCTATTTCAAGGCTTTGTCTGCTTGGAAACTTGATTCGTCTAGGTTTACAGGCCAGCCTAAAATGCCTGGTTACATTGATTCTGACGGTCGAAATTTGATTAAATTCAATAACCAAGCGCTCGGTAAAACTGCGTTCAAAAAAGGTTTCATTGCTCCATCCATGTCGCCCATTTTCATTCCAGTCAAACCAGGTTTAAGACTGGCTGATATAATCGAGGTGAGGTTAGTTCCCAAAGTAGGGTGCTATGTAGTAGAAGTCGTTTATGACAATGGGGTGGATGATTGGAAGCTGGTTAATATAGGGTTATCCGCAGCAATTGATATTGGAATTGACAATCTAGCTACAATTGTTTTTTCCGACCCGACGATTCAACCTATAGCTGTCAATGGCAAACCTGTGAAGGCCCAGAATCAATGGTTTAACAAAGAAGTTGCGAGATTGCGCTCAGCTATGGGTTTTGGGAGTTCTCGAAAAATTCAAAACATCATCAGGAATCGTAATAACTTCGTGCATTCTTACTTGCACCAAGCAACTGCCAAGATTACAGCAGAACTTAATGATATTGGCGTCACTCATGTAGCGATTGGCAAAAATCCTCGGTGGAAAAAGGAGGTAAATATGGGAACTAAAAACAACCAGCAGTTTGTTCTAATTCCTCATGCAAAGTTTATTTCAATGTTGACTCGTAAACTAGAAAAATTTGGCATTACCGTAAAGGAAGGTGAAGAATCTTACACCAGTAAGGCTTCATTTTTAGATTGGGATGAGATCCCAACTTGGCAGCCTGGTAAAACCAACACATTGAGTTTCTCTGGTAAACGTGTAGCAACGAAAAAGTACCGCTCTCAAGATGGAACGGTAATTCATGCCGATGTGAATGGTGCGTTCAATATCGGTCGAAAAGTAATTCCTAACTCCTTCGGTTCTCTGGAATTGATTGTAAAGCGGAATAGTGGTTGTGTGGTAGCACATCCCAGACGAGTTAATATCTCGTTCAAAATGACTAAGTTGAAAGACATGAGCGGGTCTGCCCATGTTTGACCATCAATGTAGTAACTATTTATCGCCACTGCAATTAAGTAGCAACTCTCAGATTTTGATGAGTGGCGATGTAGTTGTGAATGAGGGTGCGGCGATCGCCCCTGGAGTAATCCTGCAAGCAGATCCCGGAAGCCGGATCTCGATCGCCGCCGGTGCCTGTATCGGTATGGGAGTTATCCTTCACGCCCGTGAAGGTACTCTGGAAATCGCGGCGGGCGTTATTCTGGGTGCAGGAGTGCTGGTGGTAGGTGCGGGAACGATCGGGGAAAATGCCTGTATTGGCGCCGCGACGACGCTAATCAATCCTTGTATCGACAAAATGCAAATTATGCCAGCAGGTTCTCTAATGGGAGATACCAGCCGCCAAGTCGCCGCAGAAGCAACAGCAGCGCCAACAGCAGCGCCAACAGCAGCGCCAACATCACCAGAAACCCCCGAAGCCACTACGCCACCAGTCGATCGACCGATCGAGCCGATCGAGCCGCCACAACCCGCCCAAACACCGCCTCAAACTGCGCCGGAGACGGCCCCAGACCCGCCGGAATCCACCGCCGCAGAGCCGCCCCAACCAGGGGAAACGCCAACTATTCTGTACGGTCAAGCTCACATTAATCGGCTGTTGGGGACGCTGTTTCCGCACCGCCAAGCTTTTAATCGATCGGAGGAAAACGGCCAAACTCTATCGGGCGGTTCCGGGTAGCCGTCAATCGATTTTAGATTTTCGATTTTAGATTTGAGATTGAAGCATTGACCCCACGGATAAATTCGGGGTTCCTTTATGGGATACAGGTTTTTTATTTCTGGACGGATGAATCACGTGGCGGGTATCCTCGATGCTTTCGGTCATTTCGGCAAAAGACAGCTATGCTAAAGGCAGAAAGATCCAATATCAATAGGTAATCTCATATTATTGGTAGCTCAGCAATTTGTCAGGCCTTGCCGCAGCAATCAGTGTTTTGTAGCTCGTGCAGTCTGTCTTCTCATCTGAGAAACTATAAACTATCAACAAATTTTTATTTTGGGAAGTTTCTAAGGGTAATAGAAGATGGACGGACAAACAGATCGTAACAGTCACGAAGAGCGATCGCAGCGCCAGGAATACTTCAAAGACACTGCTTTGGGTTTGGTATCCACCAAGAGTTTTCCGGCAATTGTGGGGACTGCTGACATGATGCTCAAGTCGGCAGGAGTGATTTTAGTAGGATACGAAAAAATTGGTTCCGGTCACTGTACCGCGATTGTCCGCGGCAGAATTTCCGATGTGCGTTTGGCTGTGGAAGCTGGAGCTCAAACAGCGGAACAGTTCGGGCAGTTTGTTTCTAAGTTGGTGATTCCTAGACCTTTGGCTAATTTGGAAGTGGTTTTGCCGATCGGCTTTCGGCTGACTGAACTTTCGGAAAAAGGCAGTTATTCTCGGCTTAGCAATCAGGCGATCGGTTTGCTCGAAACCCGGGGATTCCCGGCAATGGTGGGTGCTTGCGACGCTATGCTCAAATCCGCAGACGTACACTTGGCAGCTTACGAGAAAATTGGCGCCGGTTTGTGCACGGCAATTATTCGCGGTGCAGTTGCAGATGTAGCAGTAGCCGTAGAGGCAGGGATGTACGAAGCTGAGCGAATTGGCGAGTTGAACGCGGTGATGGTAATTCCGAGGCCTTTGGAAGATTTGGAACAAACTTTACCGCTGGCGAGTTGCTGGATCGAGCAGCGTAAACCTGTGATGATGCCCGTGTCGGTTAAGGAAAAGGAACAAGAATTGATCGAACTTCCAGATTTGGAGAAATTGAGAGTTTATGTGGAAGAGGAAATCAATCGGTAATTGGTAATTAGGCAACAAAAGTTTGTAGAGACGTACTGCCGTAAATACTGAGACGAAGTTTGTCAAAAAAATATAGAGTTTACTCGGTAGGACTACTGGCAACAATTTATACTGAGTAGCGGTCTCAAACTTAATTGGGCGATCGAGCCGATCGCCGCCGCATCAAGAGACACAGAGCACCAAGTAAAAGTAGACTTTTGAGATTAAGTCGATCGGGTAAACAATCGAACTGACTAATAAGTAAATCCAGCCGAGGTGCAGAGCCTTTCAACAGGATTTAACTACTGTTAAAATAAACCCAAAATCCTGTTTACGGTAGATTGCCGGGAATCATTCAAGAGTTACTCTGACCCCAGGTGGATGCTCTTTCAACAGATTAACGGCCCTCTAACTCAAAACTGACTGCACAGGAATCAACCCCCAGAATCAAGCAATCCTGAAAGTTGACCTATGAACCTCAAACAATTTTACAAGCGCGGTTTGCACAGCGCCAAGAAAGGAAACTATGAAGCGGCACTTGAGGACTTCGATCAGATACTGCAAGTCAATCCCGCCGATGCCAAAGCCTATAACAATCGCGGCTTGGTTTACTATTACATGAAAGACTACCAAAAAGCGATCGCAGACCTCAGCCAAGCCTTAGATATCAATCCTAACTTCTTCGAGGCTTACTTGAATCGAGGCAATGCTTGGCGTCATCTCGGAGAACACGACAAAGCCATTGAAGATTTAAACTGTGCTTTAGCAAATAAGCCTAACAGCCACGCTATCTACAACAACCGGGGACTTGTACTTGCTAATTTAGGAAATTACGAAGAAGCAATAGAAGACTACAATCGATCTCTATCTATCAATGCCAACAATTATAAAACCTATTACAACCGGGGGCGCGCTTACTACCTTTTGGGAGAAAAAGAGGCCGCAACGGAAAACTTTAACGAAACGCTGCGGTTGAATCCTAAATATATCAAAGCTTACATAAATCGAGGTCTCTGTTACCACCAATTAGGAGACAATACGCAGGCGATGGCCGATTACAACATTGCACTCGGCATCGATCCACAAAATATTTATGCCTATTATAACAGAGGTTGCGTTCGCTATAAATTAAAACAAATGCAGCTTGCAATTGAAGACTTTGACAAAGCAGTGGAACTCGATCCGAACTATGTTAAAGCTTATCTCAACCGGGGTTTAGCGCTGTATAAACTTGGAGATGTTGCGGCAGCAAATAAGGATTTTTACCACGTAATGTGCATTAATGCTGAAGCTTATGTATACTACCAAGCCCAGCGGTGTACGCCTGATATTAATTCGTACTTCAAAGAAGCGCCGCAGGTGGAACTTAATAATGCTGTAGAATACTACAACACGACCTTAAATACGATGTCAACTTCCTTAAGTTCCGCAGCATTAAACGCGGTCTGGAATCAAGAAGATTTGGAGAACAGAGACTCGATTATCTGTGAAAGTGAATTTATTAATGATTGATTTAGTCAGTAGTCATTAGTCATTAGTCATTAGTCATTAGTCATTAGACTTATTGCATAAATCATTGAGCGACAGGGAAACTGCTGATGCAACGCAGAGGCATTTAAATATAGTTTGTGAATGTATGCAATTCCAGTCTAATGAGTCAGCAGTCATTACTCATTCGTCATTAAGTAGGTCATCCCAAAAAAACAATACCTCAGAAACCCGGTTTCTGCGTATATTTATAGTGAGTCGTCGCAAAATCTTCTAGAAACCGGGTTTCTCGCCCCCTGCGTAAGCCCTGATCAAGAGGTTTTTAACGCGGATTGGGTAACAGTTAACAATTATAGTCCTTACTGCCAAAAAAACAGCAAGGACTATAATCATTTATTCCTGAGTTTTAAGGACGAACATCCTTACTACACACGTTAAATACTGGCCATCACTTCGCGCGCTGCAGCCAAAGTTCGATCGATATCTTCGTCAGTATGAGCCAAAGAAGTAAATCCCGCCTCAAACTGCGAAGGAGCAAGATAAATTCCGTGCTCCAACATTCCCCGGTGAAAGCGGCTGAACTTCGTCAAATCCGACTTCTTCGCATCCTCGTAATTGTGAACCGGGCCAGCCGCAAAAAACAAGCCAAACATCCCGCTAATTTGCCCGCCCCAAACCGCGTGTCCGGCTTCCTTAGCAATTTTTAGCAATCCGTCAGACAGTTTTTTGGTAATCTTATCCAACTGTTCGTAAGTGCCGGGTTTTTGCAGCAATTCCAAAGTCTTAATCCCAGCAGTCATCGCCAAAGGATTTCCCGAAAGCGTACCCGCTTGATACATCGGCCCAGCAGGAGCCACCATCCCCATAATATCCCGCCTTCCCCCGTAAGCTCCCACCGGCAAACCGCCACCGATAACTTTACCCAAAGTAGTCAAATCCGGGGTGACACCGAATCTTTCCTGAGCTCCGCCGTAGGCGATGCGGAAACCGGTCATTACTTCATCAAAAACTAACAAAGCACCGTTATCTTTAGTAATTTCCCGCAAACCTTCGAGAAAACCTGCATCCGGGGTAATAAAACCGGCATTCCCCACCACTGGTTCGAGAATTACGCCTGCTATCTCGCCGGGATTTTCGGCAAATAAAGCTTTGACTGCTTCTAAGTCATTGTAGGGAGCGTTGAGGGTATTGGCAGTAGTGGATTTCGGCACGCCCGGAGAGTCGGGAAGGCCCAGAGTTGCGACGCCGGAACCGGCTTTTACCAAGAACATATCGGCGTGCCCGTGATAGCAGCCTTCAAATTTAATCAGTTTATCGCGTCCGGTGAAAGCTCGCATCAGCCGCAAAACGGCCATACAGGCTTCGGTGCCGGAGTTGACAAATCGCACCATTTCAATGCTGGGAACCGCATCGATGACCATTTCGGCGAGTACGTTTTCCAACAGCGATGGTGCGCCGAAACTCGTACCTTTTTCTAAAGATTCGTGCAAGGCTTTGATGACTTCCGGGTGGGCGTGGCCACAGATGGCTGGGCCCCAAGTGCCTACATAGTCAATGTATTGGTTTTCGTCAACATCCCAAATGTAGGCTCCTTTTACCCTGTCAAAGACGATGGGCTGTCCGCCTACGGATTTGAAGGCGCGGACGGGGGAACTGACGCCACCTGGCATCAACTTCTGGGCTGCGGCGAAAATTTCTTCTGATTTGGTCGTTTTCAAGGTTGTGGAAACCAATGTTTTCTCCTTAGTGAACGTCTGTTGTTGGTAGAATAATTTTATAGCCAGTTCAACATAAAGGTTAGGTCGATTCAAGGAAACTATTCTAGTAGATTTTAGGGTACAAACCAATGAGTAGCAATACTAGCTTAGGTTTTTTAGGCTTTGTCGCACTAGCACCGTGAAGCGAAGCTATCCCGTAGGGAATCGCCCTAAAATGTAATTTTTTGTAAAATAGTTCTTGACAATTTACCCATCACTTGCTCAATCTTCTCTCTTCCTCTGCGTCCTCTGCGTTCTCTGCGGTTAATAAAAAAAACAATCTCCGACAGGAAAGCGTTAATCTATCTTACCAAGTTGAAATAAAAGTATGTCTACTACTGATTTATCGAGTTTGAGCCGATCGATCCCAATTGAAAAGATCCGTTACGACGATCGCGGTTTAGTGCCTGCGATCGTCCAAGATTATTTGGACGGTACGGTGTTAATGATGGCCTGGATGAATCGGGAGTCGCTGCAAAAAACGCTCTCTACCGGGCAAACTTGGTTCTGGAGTCGTTCTCGCGCTGAATTGTGGCCCAAAGGCGCGACTTCGGGACACGTTCAAAATGTCAAAGGGCTGCGTTACGACTGCGATAGCGATGCTTTGCTGGTGACAGTCGAACAAGTCGGAGATATTGCTTGTCACACCGGAGAAAGAAGTTGTTTTCACCAAGTTGATGGGGAAATTTCACCGCCGCCAGGGGATATGTTATCTCAATTATTTGCGGTAATTTGCGATCGGCGCGACAATCCTAACGAAAGTTCTTATACTTGCAAGTTGTTCGAGGGCGGCGACAACAAGATTCTCAAAAAGATTGGCGAAGAGTCGGCGGAAGTTGTGATGGCTTGCAAAGATGACGACAAAGAGGGGATTGCTGGGGAAGTTGCGGATTTATTTTATCACGCTTTGGTTGCTTTGGCTCACCATCAAGTTGATTTAAGAGCAGTTTACCGCAAATTGGGCGATCGACGAAAATAAATTAGTTATTGGTTATTGGGCATTGGGCATTGGGCATTGGGCATTGGTAGCAGCAACAAATAACTAATGACTCATAACTAATGACTAATGACTAATGACTAATGACTAATAACTAATGACTGCTATTTTTCAACATTCGATCGAGCTTTTGCAAAATAAAAATAGCCGCGCCCACACTCAAAGCCAAACCCAACCAAAAATTATCTGCCGCCCATTTACCTCCATCCAAAGCCAAACCGCCCAGCGGTGGCCCGATTAAATAGCCGATCGCCCAACACTGAGAACTAACCGCTAAATACACGCCCCGCAAAGATTCCGGCGCTAAATCCACCACCAAAGCCGAAGCAAAAGGCGTATAAGCAACAGTCGCCATCGACAAAAAGCTCAAGCCTAAAACAGCCAACAATAGATTGCCAGTTGCAGCCATTCCCGTCAAGCCGATCGCGATAAATCCCATTCCCCATAGCAGCGCAGAAATCATCAAAGCTTTCGGATGGGAAAACCGCTTCAAAGCTTTAACAACCGGCAGTTGCAAAGCCACAGTTAAAAACGTGCTAAAAGCAAACAAAACGGTAATTGTACCTGTTGAAAAGCCTTTTCCCGATGTCCCCACCGCGACAAACTTGCTAAAGTACAGCGGCATGGTGGTTTGGATTTGGGAAATATATAATGTGAACAGAGTATTTACTAAAGCATAAACTAGAAGACTGCGATCGCTCAGCGCCACCATCCAACCATTTTTTAGACTTTTTTTGCCTATATCCGTTGAATTAACTGGTTTGTAGGTTTCGGCGATCGCGATCGCCACCACCGCAAACAGCACTAAAAACGAGATACCATCAATAATAAAGAGCGATCGATAATTCCCCGTTATAGAAATCAACAAACCGCCCAAAATAATCCCAACTTGCAAACCCAAATTATCAGCCAGCCGCGTCAAAGCAAAAGCCTCCTGTCGCTGTTCGCCCTCGGTTAAATCGGCCACCATCGTCTCCGTTGGAGGCCAATACAAACCCACGCCAAAACCCATAAGTAAATTGCCCGCAATTAAGCCGGGGAAATCATTAGTCCCCGCCAGTACAAAAGAAGCGGCAGCCGAAATAATTGTCGCCAGCAATAAAGTTCGCCGCCTTCCCCAAAATTTGGAATCGCAAAAAGAACCGCCCAAAATTCTGCCGAATATTCCCGAAACTGAACCGCTACCCAAACCAATCCCAACAGCAGTAGCAGATAAACCGACGCGATCGACAAAAAATATCGGCGCGTAAAATAAAGTAAAACCGGTGCCGCTTTGGGAGAGGAATCTGCCGGCGGCAAGAATCCAGACTTGAGAGGGGAGACGGGGCAACCAAGAGGATAATTGAAATTTAGGCATATATTATTTATAATAGTCGGCGGTTGAAACCGCGTCTAAACTAATGAACAGTCGGCGGTTGAAACCGCCTCTACACAAACGAAGTCCGCCTTCGCGGACTCAAGAATTAAGCAGGTATTAAAGCAGGATTTGGTATTATGGAGTCAAACCCAAACTTAACCTTACTTGTTCGCGAACTTCGCGACAAAAATTTAATGCTTCGCGCGCTGTATCTTTATCAGCCGAAGCCCCCGGATAGCGATAGGCAACGGAGAAAGCAGTTAACGCTAAAAGTTTTGTGCGAAGCTTATCCCACCCAGGCTCAACGGGCAACAGCAAATCTAACAAAACAGTCAAATTATGCGTTCTGCTGAAAGAAATTACTGCTTCCTGCAAACGCGCTTTTAGATATTTCTCGGCACACTGTTGAGCGTGAAAACACGCCGCATCATAATTTGGAGATTTTCGCGCTCGCAATTCCCGCAAAGCTGTATAGCAATCCTAAATCATTTGTAAAAATATGTAGGGGTAGTGCTACCCCTACTCCCCGTGCCTACCCCAGCCAAGGCGGGGCAACCACGGGGGGTTTGCCCCTACAAGAATTACACGAATCATTTAGGATTGCTGTAGTAAAATCGCCCTCAGCTTTATCAACCCATTCAAGTGTGAGCGGATTCATAAATCACCTTTCCTTTCTCGATGATTTCCCGCAAAAATAAATCATTCCAAGCTAGACGTTGTTCAATTTCCGAAGGAGTTCGCACTAACAAATCTACAGCAAAGTTTGGCTGAGTTTGATTTAATATTTCCCAAGTTTTACGAAGATTATTACCATCCGAAGATAAAACTACCAACATATCAACGTCCGAATCTTCTGTGGGATTTCCATAGGCGTAAGAGCCGAACAAAATTATTTTTTGCGGTTTGAATTTATTGGCTATTGCCCGACTCAATTCCATGATTGTGTTCATTTCAATCATTTGCTAACATTTTTAATATTTTTCAAATCCACTGTAATAATAACACATGAAATTTCTGGAGTCTCTCCCTCCAATGAGTAATTATCAAGAGATTTTTGACGATCGCCATAAATTTTAAACTGTTGCTGTTGGCTCGCCCGTTGGCGTTAGCGAAGCGATCCGAAAAAAAGCCATCGAAGACGAACACCCGCCAGCTTAACAATTCTTCTCAGTTAGTTACACAAAAGTTACCATTAATTTAAAAATACTTAACACGATTTTAGAAAAAAGTTAGTTAAACTCTAGAAAAGGCAGAAGAAAATTTTAGAGGGTCTAATTATATGACAGCTATTACAACATCAAGAGTAGAATCAATCAAACCGCGCTGGCAAGCAATTGTCATGGTGGCTCTAATTTTCTGGCTCAGCGTTAGCCTGATTTTGGATCTAGTAATTATGCCGAGTCTCTACGTATCGGGCATGACGACATCACCGGAGTTTGCAACAGCCGGGAATTTAATGTTCTGGGGATTCAACCGCGTTGAGTTAATCTGTTCGGGCGTGGTGGCAACGGGTTTGATGGTTTTGAGCAATTTAGTCGGTGACTTCGGCAAGCGCAGCCGCACAGCAATCTTATTATCATTGGTACTTCTGGCGATCGCCCTGATTGACACCTACGCCCTGACACCCCAAATGAGCGCCTTGGGAATGCAGCTAAATCTGTTCGATTCCGCAGCAGAAGTGCCCGCCGGCATGAATCTACTGCACCAAGGCTATTTTGCCTTGGAAGCGCTGAAGTTGGCTGTCGCCGGTACGCTGCTGGGCTGGTGCTACCAAAACCAAGTTTAATCGACAGAAGGCTAAGAGGTTGAGTTGAGAAAAAAAACTCAACCTGCAGCGGGGGGCGTGAATTCACGCCCCCCGCTAATTTTTTAAATTTTAACGATCGTAAACACCGGATTTGATATTCATCGGCGTTAATCTGTGTTTATCTGCCCTCATCTGCGGTTAAAAAAAGAGAATTTCTTGGGCCGCAGATGACAAGGGATTGACGCTGATTCACGCAGATGAAGAGAAGAGTGATAGGAATAATCTCCGATGCTAACAGATTTGATATAACAATACTGTCAAGTTTCCTGAACCCGCGCAAAAACGGATACTTGCGAACGACTCCTCCCGTGGAGAAAGAAAAATTTTAGACTCTTGTTCAAACTCCCAGATTCATCTGTAGAGTAAATCTAAAATCTAAAATCTAAAATCTAAAATCGACTAACGGCACGCCCTACTCGGAGGTTTCCGGTAAATCTGCTTTTGGCCACAGCAAGCGCAAGCCCATCACCGCAAATCCGATCGCTGCGAGCCCCTTTACCAGTCGTTCCGGCAACACCTCTGCCGTGCTGAAGCCAATGCCCACGCCGATTAAACTCGCCAGAAGCAGCGCCGACGCCGTACCAAAAAATACAGCCCGCGGCGAGTTACAACTACTGCCCAGGGCGATCGCAGCTAATTGACTTTTGTCTCCCAATTCTGACAAAAACACTGTAATAAAACTGATTCCCAAAAGTTGCCAGTCCATATTTTTTTCAGTTCTTAATTAGCTCTTGTAGAAATCTACGACTTACCGACAGGCAGACAATTAACCCAGCACTTCCCACAGCAGAACCGCCGAAATCCCCAGTAAAATCACTCCGGCTGCTCTCTCCAAAGTTCTCGGAGCAATCCGACTAGCCAGCCACCTTCCTAGCAACACCCCCAGCAAACTGGTTGCTATCAAAGCCGAACCCGCACCCGCAAAAACGATCCAAGGATTTCGAGATTCAGCCGTCATCAGCAAAATCGCGAGCTGAGTTTTGTCTCCAATTTCAGCTAAAAAAATAGTTGCAAAAGTCGAAGCAAAAATTGCCCAGTGCTTGGGCTTCAGTTTCTTTTGTTCCTGACAAATATCGGGATTTACAGTCACTGAGAGTTCAGCGGGCTCCGGGGTTAAAGCAGCACAAATCTCAGTAACCTCTTTTATTTGTAGTTGTACCTGTTGTGGCAAATCATAATTGAGGTTTACTGAGTCAGAAGCAGACAAGCTTGGCGGAACAGAATCAAGTTTCACGGGCAATGAGTGCTAAACGCTATTTATTTTTGACTTGTACTTTTGATTCTAACTCTCTCGGTGCCTGCTTTTACCAAACCAGGGTCAATCGATTTTAGATTTTAGATTTTAGATTTGAGATTTTAGAATTGAAGCATTAACCCCACGGATAAATTCGGGGGGCAAGTTTTATCGGATACAGGTTTTTTATTCCTCCAGGGATGAATCACGTGGCGGGTATCCTAGATGCTTTCGGTCATCTTTTTCGCCGAAGATTTCAGCAACTCATTCCTGGAACCACTCACCGCGCCCAAAAAGGGAGACAACCCCCCAGATTTATCTGTCGAGTCAATCTAAAATCTAAAATCTAAAATCTAAAATCTAAAATCTAAAATTGACTGACTGGCTGGTTCATGTGCCGTAAGTTCGATCGCCCGCATCTCCCAAACCAGGTACAATAAAGCCCTGTTCGTTGACTATTTCGTCGATCGTTGCCGTGTAAATCATCAAACTCGGGTACTCTGCACTCAGCCTCTTCAAAGCCGGAGGAGCAGCCACCACAGAGATAATCCGAATCAAGCTCGGATCAATTCCCCGTGCAGTCAATTCCTGCATAGTCGCTATAATCGTCCCGCCAGTCGCCAGCATCGGCTCGCTAATTATCACCCGCGTTTGCGGGATAAACTGCGCCGGCAATTTGTTCAAATAACAAGTCGGTTGTAGCGTCTCCTCATTTCTTGCCATGCCGAGGTGGTAAACCGACGCCAGCGGCACAACCGTCTGAATTCCTTCGAGCAGTGCCAAACCCGCCCGCAAAATCGGTACCACAACTAACGGAGCTTCCGGGTTGATAAAAGCCGCCGGACATTCTGCCAAAGGCGTCTGCACTGTGGTTTCCACTGTCGGCAGCCATTCTCGAATCGCCTCGTAAGCCAGCCACCTTCCCAATTCTGTCATCGCAGAACGAAAAAGTACCGAGGGGGTGGCGCCGTCGCGGGCAACAGCCAGCCAGTGTTTAATTAATGGATGCGGAGGAACGTAAACGCGCAGTTGCAGGGACATTAGGAAATTGGGGAGATTGCTAGGTTTGAGGGATTTTATGCGGTGCGATCGATCTTCTTTGAGGGCTTCGCCAACGGGCGATCGATCGCTCTGTGCAACTTATCACATCCTTGAGGGCGCATACAAGCCAGAGATTGAGAATCGACCGAAGAGCACTATTTTTAAGATTGCCCTCACAGGCTCAAACCTCCGCCGGAGTGCCGGACTATTGCGACAACCACCAGCAGTCGGTTAGAACTGACATCTTGCACCATTATTAATAAGCCTTTCACGGGCGGGCTCTATGCCCACCCCACAAGAAAACTCACTCTTTGTGGAACAGGCATCTTGCCTGTTCTTGAGAATTGTGCAACATATGAGTTAGAACCCATTCGCCGATCGACCTCCATCAGCTTATTGAAATATTTTTCCAATAGTATTGACATTAATTAGCAACAAGGCTATAGTAATTTTTAGTGTTCTCCTCTCAAAGGATCGGCAGACGGGGGCAGTCGGCAATGGTAGACTGTTCCCGCATTTTTTTGGGAAGCAGGGGCATTGGGCGTTGGGCATCGGGCAAACAGGGCATCGGGCATTGGGCATCGGGCATTGGGCATTGGGCATCGGGCATTGGGCATCGGGCATTGGGCATCGGGCATTGGAAATAGTTTATTTTTCTTCCTTCTTCCTTCTTCCTTCTTCCTTCTGGAGCGATCGACTGTAAAATCATAGAAATATTAAGATTTTTAACCCAATGTCAGCTCCTACCCAATCCCAGTTATTTTCTCCCAACTCCCGCCCTACAGAGCAAGAGTTTGATGTAATTGTCATCGGTTCCGGCATTGGTGGACTCGTGACAGCCACCCAGCTAGCGGCTAAGAAAGCCAAAGTTTTAGTGCTCGAAAGCTATACAATTCCGGGGGGTAGTGCTGGATATTTCGATCGAGAAGGCTACAGATTCGATGTCGGCGCCTCCATGATATTTGGTTTCGGACAGCGTGGCACCACCAACCTCCTCACCCGCGCCCTGAAAGCAGTCAACGTCACCTTAGAAACCATTCCCGACCCCGTACAGCTTCACTATCACTTACCCAGCGGCTTGGAACTTGAAGTTCCCCAGGCTTATGAGAAATACTTGCAAGAATTAACAGACAGATTCCCTCACGAACGCGAAGGAATCCACAAATTTTACGGCGAATGCTGGAACGTCTTTAACTGCCTCAACGGCATGGAATTGCTATCCCTAGAAGAACCCGGATATCTCGTCCGAGTCTTTTTTCAGAATCCTTTAGCCTGTTTGGGATTAGTAAAATATCTGCCTCAAAATACTGGCGACATTGCGCGGCGCTACATAAAAGACCCTACTTTGCTGAAATTTATCGACATGGAATGCTACTACTGGTCTGTAGTACCCGCAGACTTGACGCCGATGATTAATGCCGGAATGGTATTTTCCGACAGACATTACGGTGGCATCAATTATCCCAAAGGCGGAGTCGGTCAAATCGCCCAAAAATTAGTAGAAGGATTAGAAAAATGCGGCGGAAAAATTCAATACAAAGCTAAGGCGAAAAAAATTATAACAGAAAACGGCCGCGCTGTCGGAGTCGAGCTAGCAACCGGCGAAGTTTACCGCGCCAAGCGCATAGTTTCTAACGCCACGCGGTGGGATACTTTTGAGAAATTGCTGCCCGCAGAAGAGATGCCCGCTAGCGAAAAGAAATGGCAGCAGCGCTATCAAAAAGCCCCCAGTTTCTTGAGTTTGCATTTGGGAGTGGAAGCAAGCGTAATCCCTGCCGGTAGTGCCTGCCACCACATTTTGTTAGAAGATTGGGACAAAATGGAAGCGCCAGAGGGAACTGTTTTGGTGTCCATTCCGACCGTGCTCGACCCGGATTTAGCTCCCGCAGGATATCACATCGTTCACGCTTTTACTTCGAGTTGGATGGAACAGTGGGAAGGACTTTCGCAGCAGGAATATGAGGATAAAAAGGAAGAGGCTGGAGGGAGAATTATTGAAAGATTAGAAAAGATTTTTCCCGGTTTAGATGCCGGTTTGGATTATATGGAAGTGGGGACAGCGCGTTCTCACCGCCGCTTTTTGGGGCGCGAAGATGGAACTTACGGGCCGATTCCGCGACAGAAGTTAATGGGTTTGCTGGGAATGCCGTTTAATCGAACTTCTATGCCTGGTTTGTATTGTGTGGGTGACAGTACGTTTCCCGGACAGGGTTTAAATGCGGTGGCGTTTTCTGGGTTTGCTTGCGCGCACCGAATTGCGGTTGATTTGGGTTTTTAGTGGTCGTGGTAGGGTAGGGTACGTCAGATTGTTCGCTTGAAATACGAGAGAAAATGTAAGACAAGGCTTCGAGGGTTCCTACAAAAAGACTAAAAACCCGGTTTCTGGATAGAAACCGGGTTTTTAAACTGAAAATTGGCGTTTTCCATTCTTTTAAGAAGTTTACTGGTCGTAGCTGCCGCCGACGCCGATTTGGGTATTGTAGATTTTGGCATTAGTGATGGTCATATCTTCCATTGATGCGCCGGATACGTCAGTGGTGTTAATGATGGCCGCGGTCAGATTTGCCCGATCGAGGTCTGCGTCATTTAAACTGGCATTAGTCAGAAAAACTTGGGTTAAGTTAGCACCCGTCAAGTTAGCACCCGTCAAGTCCGCGCCTTCGAGGTTGGCACTAGATAGGTTTGCGCCTCGTAAATTTGCTTCTCTCAAATCAGCACCAATTAAATGGGCTCCCATTAAATCTGCTCCTGACAAGTCGCACTTAAAACATTGCCCGGTTGACAATAACTGTTGGACGTGAGCGGGATTTTCAGCGCGAGCCGGGCCAGCCAACAGTAGGGGAGTAATTAAAAAAGTAGCGGCTAATAGATTGCGTTTCATAATCCCTTTTCCTCACAGACTCTGTATTCAAGTTCTTGTCTTGATATCTACAATCTTACCACGGTTGTTTTCGGAAGTTGCGATCTAATTCACACATTGGCTGTGATATCAATTGCACTCAACAACGCATACATGGTCTCGACCAGCTTGCAAAACATAATTTCGCAAAACTTAACACTGCCTAACTTAATTCAGTGCCTTTTTGTAGTAACATTTTCTAGGTTAACCCGGATAGCCAACCGATGCGTCTTTCTGAAGATGGAGATGATTCGCAATGCTATGGATGATTTTAGCTGCGATCTTATCGCAAAAAGTGGGAGCATCTCATATTTGTAAAAATACTTCTTCTGGCTCCTTCCTTCTTCTGGCTCCTTCCTTCTTCCTCTTTCCTTCTTCCTCTTTCCTTCTGCCTCCTGCCTTCTGCCTCCTGCCTCAAAACTCCAATTTCTAGCTTGGCTGCAAAGGTGAGATGCTCCCCAAAAAGTTGACAAAAAATACCTGGTTTTTAATAAAAGTGTCACGAGACAGAAAATTTAATTTAAAATAAAGATAAGCTTATAACTTTATAGGTAGAGGAAAAGCAGTCACAGCCCCGATCCCCGGCCCAAGCTCGGCTGCATTTTTAACAATAAATTTTAATTAGGTCTCAGCAGCGCCGTAAAAATCCACCTAGTGCTTGGAAATCAGCACTTTTTTGGAATGTCGCAGAGTCTACGCGATCGCAAAACTCAATTAAATATGCTCAAAAACGATTCCTCCAAGTATCTGCCAACCTTAGCTCAAGTAATAGACCGCTACCCCTTGACAGTTGCGCCCGATACCCCACTAGCAGAAGTAATTACCCTGATGGGCCAACGGCGCGGAATTTGCTCTCTAAACGCAGACATTCCACCAACCGATATCTATCAGCCACTAACAGAAATCGCAAATCCCCCCACCTCAAGCGCGTGCAGAGACGCGACAGGTATCTGCGTCTTTGTCGTGGAAAAATCACTCTTAAAATTATCCTCGCACTCGGCTCCACATTCTCACTTGCAAGGAATCTTTACAGAAAGGGATCTTGTCGATTTGATTGCCTCGGGCAAAAACTTAAAAGGTGTCACCATCGCAGAAGTAATGAGGCAGCCGGCAGCAACTCTGACAAAATCCGAGACTCAAGACATTTTCAGTGCCCTAATTCTCCTGGGGCAACGAAGAATTAAGCACTTGCCAATAGTGGATAGTGAAGGTCAACTCTTAGGAGTAATTACCCCGGAAAGCATTCGCCAAGCCATGCTGAAACCGGCAAATATCTTAAAAATGCGCCGCGTGAAAGAAGTAATGACCGCACAAGTCATTCAAGCACCTCGCTCCGCGTCAGTTATGAGTTTAGCCGAGTTGATGGCCGAGCACCGCGTTAGCTGCGTGGTAATTACCGAATCAACAGAATTATCGAGGGATTTACCGTTCCCGATTCCAGTAGGTATCGTCACAGAACGGGATATTGTGGAATTTCAAGCTTTAGATATAGATTTGTCGCAAACGATCGCCCAAACTGTGATGAGTACCCCCTTATTTAGCCTCAAGCAAGAAGACTCGCTGTGGGTAGCTCATCAGGAAATGCACCAGCGTTTAGTCCGCAGGTTGGTAGTAACGGGGGAACAGGGAGAACTTCTGGGAATAGTTACTCAAACCAACATACTGCGCGTACTTGACCCGATGGAAATGTCCGGGGCGATAGATGTTCTGCACGATTCAGTGGCAGAAAGGACTAGGGAATTGCAAAAAGCGATCGCATCCCTCAGCTTGACTAACGCCAGACTAGAAAGCGAAATTGCTACCCGCGTTAGGGCCGAGGCCAGACTCCACCTTTTAGAATCTGCTGTAGTGAACGCTAACGACGCGATCGTGATTATGGATGCCGGAGACAGCGATATCTCCGACCCCACCATCATCTATACCAACGAAGCTTTTACCCAAATGACGGGCTACCTACCCGAAGAAATCATCGGACAAACCCCCAGTTGCTTGCGCGGCCCAGAAAGCGACCCCACCCAAGTTGATAAAATTCGCCGTGCTTTCTCTCGCCGAGAACCCCTACGCCTAGAATTGATCAACTACCGCAAAGACGGTTCAACTTATTGGGTGGAACTCAACAGCGTACCTATTGCCGACACCTCCGGGAACGTTACCCACTGGGTGTCGGTGCAGCGGGATATTAGCGATCGCAAGCGCATGGAACAAGCATTTTTTGAAGAAAAAGAACTCGCTCATGTTACTCTACAATCGATCGGCGATGCCGTAATCGCGACAGACGCCGACGGCTGCATTTCCACCCTTAATCCAGTTGCCGAAACACTTACTGGTTGGTCTACATTGGAAGCTAAAGGTTTGCCCCTCGCCAGCGTGCTGAGAATAGTTGACGAAACTACCCGGCTGCCGATCGAAAATATCGCCGAAATCGCTTTGTGCGAAGGTCGGATTGTTGACCAAGGACACAACAGCTTGCTGATTGCCCGCAACCACACCGAATTTGCGATCGACCACTGCGTCGCCCCCATCCACGCCAGCAGCGGCAAAATTGTCGGGGCCGTCGTTGTGTTCCGAGATGTCACCCAAGTGCGAACTCAAGCGCGGCAACTCACCTGGCAGGCAACTCATGACCCTCTGACGCAATTAGTCAACCGCCGGGAATTTGAGTACCAGCTAGAGCACGCCCTACACGGCGCTCAAGGTTACGGGCAAGAACACGTGATGCTTTACCTGGATCTCGATCGCTTCAAAATAGTTAACGACACCTCCGGTCATGCTGCAGGGGACGAACTGCTGCGCCAAGTCAGCCAGCTATTTAAAAGCAATATCCACAAAACCGATATTTTGGCGCGTCTCGGCGGCGATGAATTTGCTGTACTCCTGTACAATCGTCCCGTCGAACGAGGATTGAACGTTGCTGAAACGCTGCTGCGAAGCATTCAGGGATTCCGCTTTGCGTGGCAGGACAAAACTTTTTCGATCGGCGTCAGTATCGGTTTGGTCGCAATCAATCCCAAAACAGCATCGACATCTGCGATTTTGAGCGCGGCCGATATGGCCTGCTACGCTGCTAAAAATAAAGGTCGCAACCGGGTACAGGTTTATCAAGCAGGCGATCGAGAATTAATCAAACAGCACGGCGAAACCGAGTGGGTGGTGCAAATTAATCAAGCATTAGAAGAGAATCGCTTTTGCTTGTACTCTCAGCCGATCGTACCTTTGCTCAATTCTCCAACCACCGGAACCCACTGCGAAATCCTCCTGCGCCTCCGGTTGGAAACTGGTGAGTTGGTGTCGCCGATGGCGTTTATTCCGGCGGCAGAACGCTACAACTTGATGCACGCGATCGACCGCTGGGTAATTCGTACTTTATTTAGCAATTTATCTAAAATTTTCACGGCCAATTTATTAGTCCAAGACCCTGGAGTAGGCAGCGATAAAATAGTTACCTTCCCTGCTTGCTCTCTTTTGTCTAATCCGCAATCCTTATTTGGCAAATATCCCAGCATTTATTCAATCAACCTTTCTGGGGACAGCCTCAACGAAGAAAAGTTTATCGAGTTTATTCAGGAACAGTTTTCCATCCATCAAATACCGCCGCAAATAATTTGTTTTGAAATTACCGAAACCGTGGCGATCGGTAATCTCAGCAAGGCAGCAAGCTTGATTTGGCAACTCAAGGAACTAGGCTGCCAGTTTGCCTTGGACGACTTCGGCAGCGGGATGTCTTCCTTTGCTTACCTGAAAAGCTTGCCGGTTGATTATCTCAAAATAGACGGCAATTTTATTAAGAATATTGTCGAGAATCCTATTGATGTTGCAATGGTGGAAGCTATTACCAAAATCGCTCACGTCATGGGAATTAAAACTATTGCGGAGTATGTTGAGAATCAAAAAATTATGGATAAACTCAATGAACTTGGGGTAGATTACGCTCAAGGTTATCATTTGGGCAAGCCTCAACCTTGTAACTTCACATCTCCGATTTTAGAGGAAGTTTTGGGGGAGTTTCCTGTTAATTCTTTGGCTTTTGAGGCGAAGCTGGCTTGTTGAAGAAGGAAGTTCGGCAACGAGCAAGCAATGGGATTTAACGGATTTAAGGGAGGGATGTTGAGGGAACAAGGAAAAGGAGATGTTAAGTTGTGATCTCAATTCCCCATTCCCCATTTTCCATTAGCCATTACCTTCTACAGTAGTTTCCGCCGCTTCAATGTACTGACTGTCTAACAGAAAAGCACCTTTTTCAAAGCGAATGCCCCAATAATTGCCGGGACGCCGATCGATCACAACGCCTTCAGCGCCGATCGCAATTAAATTCGCAGGCCGCAGCATCGGCATCGGTTCGGCAGTTTTGACGTAAGGTGGCATAGCCACAACTCGGACTTTTTGACCGATTGTAAATTCTTTTTCCATGAATTTTATTCCCTAAAAAACACGCTCATCAATGAATTTTAACAATAAATGTTTCTGTTTGATGGATTGATGAGGGATGATAATAAAATGGAGAAGTATGAAGCGTAATTAAGGGAATAATCGGCCAAATTATTGATATTTTAGGCTGCCATCTTCGTTATATTCAAGTTCATAATATTTTCCCCCTAACTCTAAGTCATAAACACATCGTTGGTAGTTTTTGGCTCCCATATCGAAAGGGTTAGTCCTGTTCAATCTTGCCCATTCAGCTATCTTTAGCTGGTTAGTTACCCCTGAAGCATCGGCTACTGTTTTGACAATCCAATCAAACATTTTTTTCCTCTAAGCTGTATCTCACTCTACCTCTCTATATTAGCTATATATTCACCTATAGGCAATCAAACATTTTTTTCCTCTAAGCTGTATCTCACCCCTAACTTGGACGATCGCCCGTAACACCCCTGACCGATCGCGCTACAATTGTCTATTGGGATGAAAACGGCCGATCTAAAAGTAGGGGATAGTTGTTATGGCTACAAGTCGTCGCATTGAGCGCGTAGCTTCAATGATTAAGCGGGAAGTCAGCCTGATGTTGCTCAACGGCATTAAGGACGATCGGGTAGGTGCCGGTATGGTTAGCGTTACCGATGTAATTGTTTCGGGAGACCTTCAGCATACAAAAATCTTTGTCAGCATTTACGGTACTGATGAGGCAAAGGCCGAGACTATGGAAGGTTTGAAATCGGCAACTAGCTATGTCCGCAACCAGTTAGGCCAACGGGTGCAACTGCGCCGGACACCGGAAGTAGTATTTCTCGAAGACCGTTCCCTGGAACGCGGCGATAAAATGTTGATACTGCTGAATCAGCTTTCTGCCGATCGCAAACCGGATATTTTAGATCCCGATGAAGAATTCGCTGAGGATGAAAGTCCCGATTGAGGCGAGAAGGAAGAAGGAAGAGGGGAAGAGAAGGAGATAGGGAAAATTCCCAATTCCCTGTTTTGCCGATTCCCGATTCCCTGTTTGCCCGATGCCCGATGCCCGATGCCCGATGCCCAAATCTAAAATCTAAAATCTAAAATCTAAAATCGAATGATTGACAATCTTTCCTTACCAGAACTGGTGGCCCAGATGTTCGTGGTGCGCGCTTCTGGCTGCTTGTTCGACCACCAAATTCGCTATCGGGAATGGGAACCAACTGCTAGCAAACTCCGCTATTATCTGGAAAATTTGGGCGTCGGTGGGGTGATTTTGGTCGGGGGAAGTGCTGCAGAGTTGGCACTTCGATCGCACCAATTGCAGTCTTGGGCTAAGTTTCCGCTGTTGCTGGCGGCTGATATTGAGGAAGGTGTCGGCCAGCGGTTCGCAGGGGCAACTTGGTTCGGGCCGCCGATGGCGATTGCCGAAGTGGCGCGGCACGATGCAGGTAAAGCCGATCGATATGCTGAACAAATGGGCGCTGTCACTGCGATCGAAGCTAGGGCGATCGGTCTAAATTGGATTCTCGCACCGGTGGTTGATGTTAACAACAATCCCGACAATCCTGTGATTAACGTCCGCGCTTTTGGCGAGACACCGGAAATTGTGGGGAAATTAGCCGCTGCTTTTATTCGCGGCGCAGGTGAGCACCCGGTTTTGACTACAGCTAAGCATTTTCCCGGCCACGGAGACACGGCGGTTGATTCTCACTTGGAATTGCCGGTTTTGCCGCATTCGCCAGCGAGATTGGCTGAGGTTGAGTTGCCTCCTTTTGTTGAGGCGATCGCCGCTGGGGCCGATGCTGTGATGAGTGCTCACTTGCTGATTCCGGCTTGGGATGCCGAGTTTCCTGCTACTCTTTCTCGCAAAATTTTGATCGGGAAGCTGCGAGAAGAGTTGGGATTTGAAGGTTTGATCGTGACGGATGCTTTGGTGATGGGTGCGATCGCCAATAAGTACGGCGCTAATGAAGCTGCTGTTTTGGCGGCCCAGGCTGGTGCTGATGTTTTGCTGATGCCGCTTGACCCGGAAGGGGCGATTCTGGCTGTCTGCGAAGCTGTCACTCAAGGGCGAATTCCAATATCACAAATCAAGGAATCTGTCAAGCGAATTTGGAAAGCGAAAATAAAGGTGGGTTTGCCGATTTCTGACCCCCCCCAACCCCCAGGGCTGTTTCATTCTCACCAAAAACATGAATTTTGTAGGGGTAGTGCCCCCGTGCCTACCCCCGACCTAGAGGATTCGATCGGCAGATCAGACCAAGAGGACCGGCACGGGGGCACGGCCCCTACCGAGAATGAAAAAGCCCTGCCCCAACCCCCCCTTACTAAAGGGGGGAGCAAGAATTTAGAATCCATTGAGTCGATCGACTTAAGTTTGCTGGCAAATCCTGATGCCAGGGCAACTGCTGCCGATATTTTGCGAGATTCTTTGAAATTTGGCGGCAATCTACCTTTGCAGGTTGCAAAACCAGCAGAAAACCAGCTTTTGCGGAATTTGATTGTTGTAGATGATGTTTTGGGGTGCGAGTTTTTGGGAAACCACACTCCGGCGATTGCCCTTCCCGAACAGTTTGGTTACGAATTGCAACTGATTGACGATCGCACAGGGGCGATCGCTGATAATACAGGTGCAGAGCATTTTTCTCCGACACTGCTGCAAATTTTCATTCGCGGCAATTGCTTCCGAGGCAGTGCTGGTTTGACCGAAGCAGCTCAAGATTGGTTTAAGAAATTATTAAAAACGGGAGAACTGCAAGCTGTGTTAATTTACGGCAGTCCCTACGTTTTAGAGCAATTTTTGCCACACTTGCCTCCGAGTATTCCTTATGTATTTTGTTTTGGGCAGATGCCGGCAGCGCAATCTCTCGTTCTAGAAGTGCTATTCGGCATTGACGCAAAGGGCAATGCTTGAGTTGCCGGACTTCTGAATCTTTCCTTTGTTGCTTGCTGCGTTAGGAGTTAAATTCATCAACCCGGTTTCTCGCGACAAATTCTGCCTTTGGTGGCGAAGTATCCAGAAACCGGGAATTGGACGCGGGTTCCTAAGTTCTCAATAGAACTTTCCAGCATATCCGCCTGCTAGTGGAGAAAATGTGCTGCTTCTCCACATCCTAAGACAGAGCCCATCACTTACCGATCGTTCCTATAATTTTTTTAAATTGACGGCAGTGAATTGTATAGCTGTATACGGACAAAATTTAACTTCCATATTCGTAAGTTTGGACTATATTATTACCAGGGCCATAAATTTTTTTAGTAAAACATTGAGGGCGCATTATGATTCAGTCCACTATTCCCCAAATCCAATACTCTTTAGATGTGATCCAAGATGAAGCGCGTCACCTCGTCCACGAGGGCGTGCTGAGCCGCCAACAGCCTATCTACACGCTGTGCCAATTCATTCCCCCCCGGGAATGGGCTTGTGTAGAGTGCGAATTAGAAAAATGCGACTTCTTGCTGCGCGATCGCATCGCCGACCTGATCGGTTCTGAAAAATGGGAAAATGACTAAAGTTTGGTTCTCTTAAATTAAGTTGGCAAGTAAACTCCGGCTGTGTTAAAGACTCTTGATTCTTTAATACTAGGAATTTTCGGCGCGCAAATTTTCCAACTCGGCTCTGAGCGCTGCCATGTGTGCTGTTAATTCTTGAATCTCTAGCTTTACGTTAGGCTGTACAACCGACTCGGGAGGAGCATCAGTCGCTGCATCTGATTGCTTGGACGAGACAGATTCGCTGTCTGCATTCTCCCGATCGCCCGGTTGAGAGAAAATAGTATCTACAAAATTCCGGGCTTCTCGCTCAGTCATTTCTCCTTTTTCCAGCAGATCATCGGCTAGCTGGCCAAAATCTGACTTCAGTTTGTCAAGATTTTCTTCTCGCTTCAGGGGATCTTGCAATGTCTCAATTAAAAAGGAAGTTGCACCTAAAGTTAGGTGAAATCCTGTTTGCAGCATTTGAGGCAGGTTGTCGGGATTCATCTAAAAATGCCGCTAGAACGTTTTTCTGAGTTTTGGGTTCGCCAGTTGCTCCCAAGTGAGGGCGTAAAGCCGCTTCTTAGCGCGAAGATGCTGGCGTTGTGGGTCGCGATCGCCCCGATTCAGGAAATATCAGCTTTTGGGGGGACGTTTTGTCGTTGTGCCAATACTAATCGTATCATTACTTGGTAAATTAATAAATGTCAAGTGTAAATTTTTGTAACTACGAATCGAGACTTTCCCACTGGAAGGCTCAGTCTATTTTAGATTTTAGATTTTAGATTTTAGATTGAAGAGGACTTAGGCACGGCGACTAAAAAAACCCCGGTGGCTGATTCAATACGGTTCAGATAAGACTGATCCCCCCTAGCCAAGAGGGCGGGCACTCTTGGCACCGCCCCTACGAAGGGGGGGACAAGAAGTTGTTCAAAGTCAACCCCTACTCCCCTTCTTAAGGGGGATTTAGGGGGATCTCGCCCGGAATTAACAGTGTTAACCCAAGCGTATTGCGGTGGCTGATTACCCGTGCGTAAGTCCTGTTCAAGCCCGTTAAGGATACAGCGCTTCACCGGTGGAAGGGTCAAATATAAATAGTCGATCGAAGTCAAGCTGTACCGTCAGCCGATCGCCCGATCGCAAGCGAACACTCGCAGGTACTTGCACCTGTACAGTAGTTTCAGCGCTCCCCGAAGGCAAACTCGCCCGAATTAAAGTTTCTCGCCCCAGAGGTTCCACTACTTTTACCTCTACATCGAGGGGAACTTTTTCTAAAGCCCAAACATCGGTTTTCAAATCATCATCATCTTCTACTGTTTGTGGCGTAAAGATTTCTATATTTTCTGGACGGATACCCAAATCAAATCCTTGTCCTTCTCTCGCCTGCAATTTTTTCTGAATCGAGGGCGGACAGGCTAAAGCTTGCTCTCCTATTTGAAAGGATTCGTTAGTATAAATGGCCGGCAAAATGTTCATGGCGGGATTGCCTAAAAATGTTGCAACCATGCGGTTAGCTGGTTTCGCATAAATGCTTTGCGGGTCTCCAATTTGTTGAATTTTTCCCCCATTTAAGACTACAATCTTATCCGCTAAAGTCATCGCTTCCACTTGGTCGTGGGTGACGTAAATTGTGGTAATTCCCAGCCGTTGATGCAGTTGTTTAAGCTCGGCTCTAGTGTCATCTCGCAGTTGAGCATCGAGGTTAGAAAGCGGTTCATCTAAAAGGAATACTTTCGGTTCGCGGGCGATCGCCCTTCCCAGTGCTACCCGCTGCTGCTGTCCGCCTGATAGCTGTTTGGGCTTACGTTTGAGGAGATGGTCGATCGAGAGCGATCGGGCTACTGTTTCGACTCGTTCTTGAATTTTAGTCGGGTCAACATTCCGCATCCGCAATCCAAATGCCAAGTTTTCTGCGACAGTCATGTGCGGATAAAGCGCGTAATTTTGAAACACCATTGCTACATCCCGCTGTCTCGCCGGAATGTTGTTAACTAAATTATCTCCGATGTAAAGATTGCCGGAAGTGGCGGTTTCTAAACCTGCAATTGTCCGCATAATTGTGGATTTCCCGCAGCCGGAGGGCCCGACTAATACCCAAAATTCCCCGTCCGGGATTTTGAAGCTGATGTTTTCGATCGCGGTGACGTTTTGGTAGCGTCGGGTAATATTTTCTAAGCGAACATTTGCCATTTTTTAATTGTAATTGGTAATTGATAATTAGTGCTTTTTACCTTCAGCCTTCAGCCTTCAGAAAACTGTTCCAATTCTAAAACTGTGCGGTCTAATTCTTCAACTATAGGCGTTAACTCAGCTTTGCGGAATGCTTCTACTAAAGAACGATAATACCAGAGAGAACCCTCTTTGCCGCCTTTGAAGCGTTCCCAAACAGTATCTCCTAATTGACGGGAATCTTTCAGGATCGATCGAGCATTATAAAGTTTATCAGCAGCCGAGACTAATCTGACCGAGGCAGAAGCCGTAGAAATGCGATCGATATAAGCTTGTTTTCGCTGACGCCAAGGGGGTTTCGGCGTCGCGTCACTGTCGGTACAGCCGTCTACAATCGCTGTAACCGAAAGCATCCAGGATACCCGCCACGTGATTCATCCGTCCAGAAATAAAAAACCTGTATCTGATGAAACTTGCCCCCCGAATTTATCGGTGGGGTCAATTCTTCAATCTAAAATCTAAAATCTAAAATCTAAAATCGATTGACGGTATCGCCAAAGCGGCGGCGGATGGCTTCGCGGGTGGTGGCGCCGCCTTGATCTTCGATCGCATCGTGAAGCAAAGCTGCGATCGCCTCATCTTCATTGGCCCCATATTCTAAAGCTATACTAGCAGTGCCCAACAAATGGGCAATGTAGGGAACGCCGGAACCTTTGCGAACTTGGGTAGCGTGCAATTCGGCGGCATAGGTGAGGGCTTCTGAAAAACGGTTTGAGAGAATCATGAAAGTCACCTTTCTGAATTGCTATGATATATAAATTGTCCGGCTAAGTTGAAAAGACAAAATCTACCAAGTTCAATCATGTCATCGAATGCGATCGAGAGCGATCGCTTGTAAATTTATAATCGTTAAACCGAGGTTGCGAGCATGACAGCTACTATAATTATACCAAAAAATCCCGACCAAAACTCCGAGCCAGAATTACCGCAAAAATTAGAAAACATACCAGAAATTCCGCCAGAATCTGAGCCTAAAAAAGTCATATCTCTGGCAGATTTTTTAGTCAGACCTGCTGATAGAATGGAATGGGTTGACGGCAACTTAGTGGAGAAAACAGGAATGACATTCAAGCACAGTCTAGCTCAATCTAAATTAGCCCGTTACTGGGGAAATTACAAAGACTCCAGCGGACAGGGAGGAGAAGTTCTCACCGAAATACTTTGCCGCACTAACAAACAGGGTCGCCGTCCCGATGTTGCTTACATTACTCCTGAACTGCTGCCAGAATCAGGCAATTTTACAGCATTTTCCCAAAGTTTTCCTTTGATAGCGGAAGTTGCTTCTCCGGAAGATAGCGGCGAAGAGTTATTTGCGAAAGCTCAGGAATATTTGGAATCGGGATGTTTAGAAGTTTGGTTGTTGTTTCCTGAAGCTAGATTAATATTTGTCAATGCAGGGCAACGCTGGCGGTTGTTTAATACGGATGAAGTTGTTAACACTCAAAGTGTGCTTGCAGGTTTTAGCGTAGCTGTGAGTGAATTGTTGGCTTGAGGTATTTGTTAAACTAATTTATTAAAATCCTAAAAAGAGAAACTCACGGTGAGAAACTTTAGCTTAAGACTGGGTTTAATGAGAATGTGGGAACGATCAAATCGAGTTTAAGATCGACCTACAGGTAACTTTGAAGTATTGATACAGTTAACATCTAATTAGGGGACTGCGGCATAGACTGAAAAGGACTGACCCTAAAGGGTAAGCAGATTCATCCCACGACTAAAAGCCCAGGGCTTTCTTTGGGATTTTCTGTAAACGGTAGTCTTCCATTGGAATGAGGTTGAGAGATTGTTGGTGGAGTGCGATCGCCTTTAAATTTGAGCCAGAACGATCGCCCGATTTACTAAAAAAACACTCGGCTAACAGATCGCCCGCTGATCGCAGTCTCCCAGCCACTCCAGCAACCAACGGCACATCAACCAACGAGGGCGATTGTTGCAGTTGCGTGAGAAAGAGAAAACCACTTGCAGCTTGCTAATGCGACTGCTGGTTGGAGGTACGACATTAATTGTTAGCGTCGGTGTCTAGGCAGGAATTTAAGCGCCTTGAAAGCTTTACCAAGGTGGATTGAATATCAAGCTAGCAATTCCTCAAAGTCTATTTTATAGAGAAGCTACTACCATGTCTCTGCCAAACTCATCCCTGAATCTATTTAAACTTAAGCGCAAACTTTCCCTGCGATCGCTCTTGATTGTCCCGTTTGTTGTACAAATCTTTGCAGCAGTTGGATTAACGGGATATATTTCTCTGAGAAATGGACAGAAGGCAGTCAATGAAGTTGCCAGTCAGTTACGACAAGAGATGAGCTATCGCCTCAACCTGCAAGTTCTAAACTATGTGGAAAAACCTTATATTGCCGGACAAGTGATCGTAGCTGCCGCCCAAGAGAGTCAGCTTGATTTAACAGATTTCACCAAACTGGAACGAACTTTGTGGCGGTTAGTCAGCCAAAATACCCTCGAAGACGTGCAAATTGGTTTAGAGGATGGAATGAATATTGCCCTAGAGACAACAATCAATGACGGCATCGTTTCTCGCCTCAGTGACAAAGCGCGTCTACCTCAACGCCAATTCTACAAACTTGACGATCGAGGTCAACGAGTCGCACTGCTCAAAACTCAGGCAGAGTTTGACCCTCGGACTCGACCCTGGTATCAAGTTGTACAGAAAGCTGGAAAATCAGCCTGGACATCTGTGCCCTACGTCAGCAGTTCGTATCAATCGGCTACGCTGGCTCTATCCCAGCCGATTTACAATCGCGATGGAACGTTACTAGGGGTGCAAAAAAGCACCTTTCGGCTGGACAAGATTCATCGTTTTCTGAGCGAGTTGAAGGTGGGTCAAACGGGACAAACGTTTATCGTAGATCGATCGGGCAATCTGATTGCCAGTTCCATGATCAAACAGCCTTACATTCTGGATCTTAAAAATGAGGAGTTGCAACAAATTCCTGCCGTCAAGTCTGAAAATCTTGTAATTCGTACCACCGCGCAAGCCATCCTCGATCGATTTGGCAACTTCAACGCTATTGCACAGAATCAACAGCTTGATTTTATGCTGGCCAACCAACGGCAGTTCGTGCAGGTTTCCGCCATTCGAGACGAACGAGGTATCGATTGGTTCAGCGTTGTTGTAGTGCCTGAATCAGATTTCATGGCACAAATCAATGCCAATACCCGCACCACAATTTTGCTGTGTCTAGGGGCTTTGGTGGTGACGACTATACTGGGTCTTTTTACTTCGCGTTGGATTACCAAACCGATTTTGCAGCTACAAAAAGCCAGTCAGGCAATTAGTTCGGGACAGTTGGATCAAACACTTCAGGTGCAAGGCATTAGTGAATTAGAATCGCTGGCAGATTCCTTTAATCAGATGGCGAGTCAACTCAAAGCCTCCTTTATCGAACTGGAAAGCCGTGTTGAGGAACGCACCGCAGAACTGAAAGAAGCAAAACTGGTAGCCGATGGCGCAAACCAAGCAAAAAGCGAATTTCTTGCCAACATGAGCCACGAACTCCGCACTCCCCTCAACGGTATTTTGGGCTATGCTCAAATCCTCAACCGCAGCAGCGCATTGCCAGCGAAAGAACGTCATGGGGTAGAAATCATTCACCAGTGTGGTTCTCATTTGCTGACGCTGATTAACGATGTGTTGGACTTGTCCAAAATTGAAGCCGGTAAATTAGAACTCGCACTTCAAGCGATTCACTTTCCCTCATTCCTCCAAGGTGTCGCTGAAATCTGCCGCATTCGTGCCGACCAAAAAAACATTGGCTTCGTTTACGAGCCCGATCCACATTTGCCTGAAGGGATTTTTGCCGATGAAAAACGGCTGCGTCAGGTGTTACTCAACTTGGTGGGAAATGCGATTAAATTCACCGACAAAGGTTCTGTCACGCTCAAGGTTGCCGTAGTTGAGAATCCTCCCAATCCATCCACTCCTGCTTTCAAATTTCAAGTTGAGGATACGGGTGTAGGAATTGCGCCCAATCATTTGGAGAAAATTTTTCAGGCTTTTGAACAAGTGGGCGATCGCCAGCGCCAAGCCGAGGGCACGGGTTTAGGATTGGCGATCAGCCAAAGAATTGTCCAACTTATGAACGGACAAATCCAAGTTAAGAGCCAACTGGGAGTCGGCAGTGAATTCTTTTTTGAGGTGGAACTGGCGATCGCCACCGATTGGGTACAGCAAAACTCCTTCACAACAGGAAAACAAATTATTGGTTACGAAGGACAACGACGCAGCATACTTGTAGTAGACGATCGTTGGGAAAACCGAGCCGTTCTGGTCAACTTGTTAGAGCCACTAGGATTCCAAGTTAGTGAGGCAGAAAATGGACAAGCAGGATTGGAAAAAATACGACAGTCTCAACCTGACTTAGTGATTACAGACTTGGCAATGCCAGTCATGGACGGCTTTGAGCTGCTCAAACAAATTCGGAGTGCAAAGGATTTGCAACACCAGAAGATCGTAGTCTCTTCTGCATCAGTATCACAAGCCTATCGACAGATGAGTTTAGATGCAGGGGGAAATGATTTCCTGGCAAAGCCAGTGGAAGTCAGTGAATTATTTAACCTCTTAGCCACTCATTTGGAATTAAAATGGAAATATGAAATGACAGGCTCCAACGAGTCTGAACCATCCACTCCAACCACTGCATTAGAGAACCCAGAAGGGATGATTATTCCTTCTGCGGTAGACTTAAAAAAGTTACTAGAATTGGCACAACAAGGCAACTTAAAACGGCTACGATCGCACACAGAGCATATTGCTCAATCTAACCCTCGCTACGCTAATTTTGCCTCAAAAATTCTTCAGTTGGCCAAGCAATTTAAAGCCGAAGAGATTGAAGAGTTGCTACAACAACATCTCACAGAGAAGAAAGCCGATGTCTAGTCCTGAATTAATTCTGGTGGTGGATGATACCCCTGCAAACTTAGAAGTAGTTTGTGAAACTTTAAGTGATGCGGGGTACGAAGTAGCAACCGCAATCAATGGCGATCGCGCTCTTAAGCGAGTCCAAGCTTATCCTCCGGATCTGATCTTACTCGATGTTCAAATGCCAGGAATTGACGGCTTTGAAACCTGCAAGCGTCTGAAGGCAGATCCGAAAACCGCAAGTATTCCCATCATTTTTATGACCGCTCTCTCCGATGCCGATAGTAAGGTGAAAGGATTTGTCCTGGGTGCTGTGGACTACATCACCAAACCCTTTCAAGAACAGGAGGTGCTAGCACGGGTAAAAACTCATTTGCAGCTACGGCAGTTAACTAAAAATCTCGAACAGCGTGTAGCTGAGAAAACCGCTGATTTAGAAGCAGCACTCACACAACTGCAACAGTCTCAGCTTCAGTTAGTCCACACCGAAAAAATGTCTGCTTTGGGCAATTTAGTGGCGGGTGTCGCGCACGAAATTAATAACCCGCTTGGCTTTATTGCTGGTAATCTGAAACCCGCTCAGGATTGTATAAAAGACCTCTTTCAAGTTATCGCTCTCTACCAAAAAGAACTCCCTTATCCAAGTGCCACGCTACAGGAGTTCCTGGAGGAAATAGACTTGGAATACTTACAAGAGGATTTACCCAAGTTAATTGATTCGATGCAAGAAGGAGTCGATCGCATTCACACAATCAGCACCAGTTTAAGAACCTTCTCGCGTTCGGATTGCGATCGCCCCATTCCTTACAATATCCACGACGGGCTTGACAGCACAATCTTGATTCTCAAGCATCGCCTCAAAGCCAACGAATGTCGCCCGGAAATTGCAGTCATCACAGACTATGGCGATCTGCCATCGGTAGAATGCTTTGCGGGACAGTTGAATCAGGTATTTATGAATGTGCTGGCAAATGCGATCGATGCCCTTGAGGAATCAAATAAAGGACGCAGTTTTGCTCATATCAAAGCCAACCCCAACCAGATTACTGTCAAAACCCACTTGTCGGAATCTCAGGCAGTGATCCGAATTCAGGATAATGGGATTGGCATGACGGATGCGGTGAAGCCAAAAATCTTTGAGCATCTGTTTACCACCAAAGGCGTGGGGCAAGGAACAGGGCTGGGATTGGCGATCGCTCGTCAAATCGTAGTCGAGAAACACTCTGGAACTCTAGAAGTTAACTCAACTTTAGGTGAAGGTACAGAGTTTGTGATTTCAATTCCGCTGAAGGCGATCGCTGTAAAAGACATTCAGGCAAGGATCTGCGTTGACGCAGTATAACAAATCGTTGCAGGGGCAGCAGAAACATGATTAATCGCCTCTTCAAACCCTCCAAACTATTGATATAGTAGTACGCGGTGCAAAAAACGGTAAACCATGACAGCCACAAATCTCGTCAATGAATTTGAGTACAAACCCCTATACAAACCAAATCAATTAATTTGCGTGCGATTCGTTTAACCTAAAATAAGCTAAAAAGCTTATGGGAAGGTTAGCCCAGTTGATGAGACTGGTGATAACTGGTTACATTTGTAGGTGAGACTCTGTGAGTCAAGTCCTATCCCGCAAGTGCAGCGGTGAAAGCATATCCCCTAGTTTATTGGGTAGCAACCATTAGACTAAAGCGGGGATAAAAGGCAGAACTACTAGGAGCCGAACCCGGTAACTGTCGAGCAAGAGTCCATGCGTAGCGAAAGCAAAGATGCGTTTGAACCATCGTTAATTGAAATGGTGTAATGGCTAAATCATGGATAAAACCGTTGAAAAACGCGGTAAAGACTGATTAACACCAAGCCAAAAGGCAAGGATAGGGCATAAGTAGCTGCAAATCTGACTTATAAGCACTGCCCGTAATCCCGGTGGACAGTATCACGCTAAAGACTCAATCAATGTGTAATCGGAACGAAGTAACCCCTAATTATCTCTGGGAAAGGTCGATAACCAGTAAGTAGCTAACGAATGATAGTTGGGGGCGGGATTGTATCAGAAGCGAATGCCTTGCTGTAATGGTAAGGATATGCTGACGGATACACGGTAATTCCAAAGGAATAAAACAATTAGCAATGAATAAATCTAATACGCTGAACAATCAGACGGTGGAGTGGAAAGACCTGAATTGGCGCAAGCTAGAAAGGGTAACTTTTAAGTTGCAAAAGAGAATATTCCAAGCGAGTGAACGTGGTGATGTTAAAGCAGTTCGCAAACTTCAGAAGACCCTGATTAGGTCTTGGTCTGCAAAATGTATCGCAGTTCGTAGGGTAACACAAGACAACCAGGGCAAAAATACGGCTGGCGTGGATGGCGTTAAATCGTTGACCCCAAAGCAACGTAGTAACCTGGCAGGAAAGTTGAAGCTAACAGGTAAGGCAAAACCCACTCGTAGGGTAAACATTCCCAAGCTTGGAACGACTGAAACTAGACCATTAGGAATACCCACAATCAACGACCGCGCTTTGCAAGCGCTAGTTAAGCTAGCGTTAGAACCTGAATGGGAGGCAAAATTTGAGCCTAACAGTTATGGTTTTAGACCAGGGCGTTCCTGTCACGATGCGATTGGAGCAATATACAACTGTATCAACCAAAAAGCCAAATATGTGCTAGATGCTGATATAGCTAAATGCTTTGACCGTATAAACCATGAAGCATTGATCTCAAAAATAAATACATACCCTACCTTAAACCGACAACTGAAAGCTTGGCTCAAGGCAGGGTACTGTGACCAGGGTTCTTTATTCCCTACCAATGATGGTACACCACAAGGCGGGGTGATCTCACCTTTACTTGCAAATATTGCCTTACATGGTATGGAAGAAAGAGTGAAACAGTACGCAGAGACATGGAAAGGGGATAAAACGAGAAATCGCTTCGCCCTTAGCCTAATCCGTTACGCTGATGATTTTGTGATAATCCATGAGGATTTAAACGTAATCAAGAAATGTCAAGAGATCATAGCAGAGTGGTTGAATGATATGGGATTGGAATTAAAACCAACCAAAACAAAATTAACCCACACCCTTATTGAAATTAACGGTAATGTTGGGTTTGAGTTTCTAGGATTCCATGTACAGCAGCACAAAGTAGGAAACTACCGTAGCGCCAATAGTTCAAACGGAATCCCGTTAGGTTTTAAAACACTAATCACCCCTTCAAAAGCCAAGGTAAAGCTACATCTAACCAAGATTGCCGAAGTAATAGACACCCATAAAACTGCCCCCCAAGCAGCCCTGATTAGCAAGCTGAATCCAATCGTCGGGGGATGGTCAAACTATTACTCCACAGTCGTTAGTAAGGATACCTTCTCAAAAGTTGACCATCTAACATGGGAAAAATTAAGAGCTTGGGCAAAAACCAGGGGAAAAGGGAACATCAATATCGAGAAATATTGGCGAAAGTCAGGCGACCGTAATTGGTGTTTCAGTACCGAGAATGGATTGGAATTACTCACCCATGCAAATACGCCAATCGTCAGGCATACAAAAGTCAAGGGTGTTGCTAGTCCGTTTGATGGAGACTGGATTTACTGGAGTAAGCGACGTGGCGAAAGCCCAGATACACCTAAAAGAGTTGCATCTTTAATCAAGAAACAAAAGGGTATCTGTTCACACTGTGGTTCGTACTTTACCAGTACGGATATTGTAGAAGTTGATCATGTTAATCCGATTTCGAGTGGTGGAAAAAACACCTATGATAATCTTCAACTTTTACATAGACATTGCCACGACACAAAGACGGCGAACGATAGTTGCCTCCAAAAGAACTATGACAGTAACCCGTTTTGAATCGTATCCATAACAAGGATGGAATTATCAAGGAGCCGGATGAGGTGAAAGTCTCACGTCCGGCTCTGAAGGAGAGGTAGGAGTGGTAACGCTCCTATCGACTCTAACGGAACGGGGCAAACAGCCATTGTCAGTGGCTGGACAGTAAAAAGTGCGATCCTTTCCAAGGGCTGCGCTAACGGCAAAAAATTACAACCCAACGAGTTTGCTGTCATCGGACAACTATACTCTCCTACTCGCGGCATCAACTTCTTAATTAGAAACTTGCTGTGCAATCCCCACGTCCGCTTTTTAGTAATTCTCAACGCTACCAAAGAAGACAGCAACTCCGGTGCTGCCGCGTGCTTACTCGACTTTTTTCGCAACGGCTTTGAAGCGGGAAAAAGCGATACTGGTAGAGATTGCTGGCTAATTAAATCTTCAATATTTGGCTACATTGATATTGAAATAGCAGCAGAAGCCTTAGAACTATTGCGTCATTCAATAGAATGGAAAGAAGCCAAAAATATAGCAGAAACAGTGACCTTTGTCAAGTCTTTTGCCCAAAAAGAATCTGTGGAACCTTGGGGAGAACCCGTAACCTTTCCGCTAGTCGAAATCGTCCCGACTGTACTCCCCGGTCAGAAATACGGACACAGAATTGAAGGCAAAACTATCGCCGAAACTTGGGTAAAAATCATCCACCGAATTAAGACCACCGGCACCTTGCGGCCGACTGGTTACGACGGACAGTGGCAAGAATTAATCGACTTAATGGCAGTGATTACAGATGAACCTGCGGAGTTCTATTTTCCTGAACCGAATTACTTACCAATAGACCGTGATTTCCTCGAACAGTACAAACCGCAAATGCTCGAAGATGCCCCATATAACGAAGGCATTAAATATACCTACGCACAGCGGATGCGGTCGTGGTTTGGACGCGATCAAATAGAAGAAGTTATTGCCAAACTAATTAAGGAAATTGATGCAGCAAGTGCTGTAATTAGTTTGTGGGATGCGGGCGGAAATATTAACAGAAGACCTGACGGTTCCTCCGACCACCAGCACAGCGGCAGTCCTTGTTTAAATCATATTTGGGTGCGAGTTGTAGACGGTGAAATATCGCTAACTGCAACTCTCCGCAGTAACGATATGTTTGCGGCGTGGCCGGCCAATGCAATGGGTTTGCGGGCTTTGCAGCAGCACATTCGAGATGAAATTGCGAGGCGTTCCGATTATAATTTGACGATGGGCCCGTTGGTAACGCTGAGTCAATCGGCTCACTTGTATGACGATACCTTTGAAAATGCCGATCGACTAATTCAAACCCAATATGCTAAAATCTGCGAAGATCGAGACTTTTTCGATGCAGCAGGCAATTTTTTAGTTGAAGTAGCCGACAATCAAATAGTTGTCACGCAAACCACTCCCGGCAGCGGCGAAGTTGTCACCTGTTATTCTGGAACAAACCCTCTCAAGTTAGTGCGAGAAATTTGTGCGGCTTCCCCTGCCATCAAAGGCGAGCATATTGGTTATTTGGGAATAGAATTGCAAAAGGCTGCCGAGTGTCTGAAAACGAGCAAGCAATACATCCAGGATAGACGATGAATTTAGAAGAAGAAAGACCGACTTGGGACGAATACTTCTTAATGTTGGCAAAATTGGCCGCTACTCGATCGACTTGTCTGGCTTTTCCTGTAGGCGCGGTGATAACTAAAAACAGGCAAGTTTTAGCAACCGGTTACAACGGTTCGCCGTCAGGTTCGGCACACTGTACAACTCAAGGCTTCTGCTATCCTGGTTTGAGTAGTTGCGACGCCAGCAAAACTTTGCCCTCAAGGGCGGTTCATGCGGAAGCAAATGCGATCGCCAAAGCTGCTAAACACGGTATATCTACTGCTGGGGCTAGTATTTACGTCACCTTAGAACCCTGCATCTATTGTTTGAAATTAGTCATTGCGGCTGGAATTCGAGAAGTGTTTTACGAAACGAGTTTTAACAGCGGAGAAAAAGCTGCTTTGAGAGATACTTTTATCAGTGAAGGTATTGTTGAGTTAAAACAAATTCTGCTATCTGAAGATACAGCCAAAAAAGCCGCTTTGTTTTTGTTGCATCCTACATCTGTGGCCAAAAATTTAGTATAGGATCAATCCTCCACGTGGTTGTCGCAGCCACAGGAAATAAATGTGCTGTGTTCCTATAAATGATATTTATTTGCTGACAATTTGGAGGGATACGGCAGTGCCGTATCCTAAATCCCGCGTGATACACAGGATATTATGTCCGGTCCCTAATACGGTAGGGGCGGGTTCACCAAAAATATCTGCCAATAATTGACAATCTCAAAAACCCGCCCTTTTAATCGCTCGATCAGACATGATATGATATTTATTTTACCCTTTGCAAAGACACAGCACTGCCGTGTCCTTACAAAAAATAGAGATGGCAATTAACCAAAAAACGGCATTAGAAATTGTGAATACCGTGTAGTTGAATCAATCAAACTCATTCACAGCTTGCAAATAGTCGATCGCCGCATCTATCCTCGAAGAATACTTAAAAGCAAACTGATCGAACCAATATCCCTCATCGGAATTCTTATCCAACTTTTTCAGCCAAACCTGAGCTTGCCTAACTTTCTGTCTGTGCGTTTGTACCTCCAACTGCCCCGCGACTTTTTCTGCTGGCTGCGGTTGCTGTGAAGCGACTGCCTGAGCTTGATTTTGCGCTTCGTGCTCAGCCTTAAGCGGTTGCTGTGAAGCCACTTCCTGAGCTTGATTTTGCGCTTCGTACTCAGCCTTAATTTGAGCTAAATCCTTATCCAAAGAACCAGCATACAAATTTATATCTGATGTTTTAAATGTTTGATTTGACGGCACTGCAGCTTGTGGCACAGGCGCTTGTGCTGGCACCGGCGCCTGAGTTTTCAACTCAGCATTTTTTTGAGATGCTTGATACTCTGCCTTAAGTTCACCTAACAGGCGATCGATAGATTCCATAACTTAAACCCCTTAAAAAATGCTGCTGGGCTAATTGGCACAAATATAATCGCGTGACGCGCGCCTCCTCAATCAGTTATTGCATTCAGCAATACCTCTGTCAGGGTCATTCCTTCAATATCATCCATCGTCACAGTATCAACGATATCGAATTTAGCCCCGGCGCTTTGCAGTTCGTCATCCAATATTTTGAGAAACTTAGTAGCTTCCGGCGCATTCCCTACTTGAATGAAAGAAATCGCCAGCTCTTCATCTCGATCGAGCTTCCGCGAAGCCTCTATAATGGTTTTCATCACTTCTTTGCGATCGTCCGGTTCCCCGTCCGTCACCACTAATATTGTTTCCCCATTTTGCTTGGTCTTACCGGATGCTTTGCGCTGAAAATAACTGTTCAGGGCGTCTTGCAGAACAGCAGCTAAATTCGTAGTTCCCGAAGGTTCGTTTTCTTGGAAAATTTGCACGACTTTAGCTGCTGTTACGTTGTCATATCGCTTGAAGCGACCGGAAAACACATAAACTGTTATGCCATCAGGATCGAGTTCTTCGCATTTATTCGCCAATGCGATCGTCGATTCTTGCATGAGCGCCCACCGACTTTTACCGCCTATCTGGTCTTTTGTGTACATACTGCCGCTTTTGTCAATAATTATGGTATAATCGCGGTTCTGAAGCATAAGATTTTTCCTGTTAATTAAGTTCCAAAAATATCAAAACCAGCGAGCAGAAGCTGTTGAGCTTTAGTTGCTCGCTGCGTTTTTTAGTTGATTTGCGATCGCAAATACCGGAATTTAAGCTGCAACTAAAGCATCTTTAAGTGGCTTCCAGCTAAAAGCTCGATCGCCCCCCATCTCAACTGCTATTTTAACTCGCGGTTCTAACGTCGGCAAAACAGTCAAATACTCAATCTCCTGACTTGACAAAATCTGCCCTTCAATAATCCACAGCACCAGTCCTTTGGCTTTGGGTGGCAAATTGTCTAATTGAGTTTGCAAAATCGGCGGCACGTAGTACGTATAACCCACAGCCCCTTCATTGCCAGTAGTTTTCTTGCCCAAATGCGGCGGTCGCACCCCGTGAACCCCCGTCAAATACATCGCCAAATCACCCAAACCCCGCGCCGAAATCGTGTACCCACCGTAGCCCGCAGCCCTCAGCCTGCGGAGGTAGCGCCCCTCAAATCCTCCTTCTAAAGGAACGTACAGGGCCAGCGACCCCGACTTTTCCAAATCCCGAATCAGATCAGATCCCGTCGTAATCAGTCCCATAAATTTGTGTTTCCTGCTGTATCAAAATTGGGTCGATCGCTGCTTGCGAGCTGGAAATATTATAAATCCTAAAGTTGAGCCGAAAAATTCTCATCCCGGCCTTGACAAACGCCAAACACTTCATGTACTATTGTGAATTGTCGCCGTAAAGGATACTGAGTAGTTTGCTGCTCAAGTCCTGGCGCAAACAAGCAAGACCGAGACAAAACTCGGAGATCTAGCAGGTAAAAAGCCGCGAATCTCAACCCTTGCAAGACTTCCACAAGCTCGCTCCCAAATTTAAAACTCCAATTTTAAACACCGAGGAAGGCTGTTGGTTGATAACAGTTAATTGCAGGAACACTGAAATAAATGTTTCTGCACAAGAGCAAGCGGATTGACGTAAATTTCGCAATCCGAAACCTCTTGCGTAAATAAAAGGAAGAAAATCCGTGTCTGTAGGCATTCTTGGCACTAAACTAGGCATGACTCAAGTGTTTGACGCCGAAGGGAGAGCCATCCCCGTCACCGTCATACAAGCAGGGCCTTGTACAGTAACTCAAATCAAAACAAAACAAACTGACGGCTACGGTGCCGTTCAAGTTGGATACAACGAAGTCAAACCAAAGGCTCTCAACAAGCCAGAACTAGGACACCTTGCCAAGTCGGGGGCGAATCCACTGCGCCACTTGCAGGAATACCGATTGGAAGACACCAGTTCATTTGAATTAGGTCAACAACTAAAAGCAGATACCTTTACACCGGGACAAATAGTAGATGTCATCGGTACAAGCATCGGTAAAGGTTTTGCAGGTTTTCAAAAGCGCCACAACTTTAAACGAGGCCCCATGTCTCACGGTTCCAAGAACCACCGCGAGCCTGGATCGATCGGGCCTGGAACTACTCCTGGTCGCGTTTATCCCGGTAAAAGAATGGCAGGACGGATGGGCAACGTTCAAGTCACCGTCCGCAAACTAACAATTGTCCGGGTGGATACAGAGCAGAATTTGCTGCTAATTAAGGGAGCAGTTCCCGGCAAAGCTGGCGCCTTAGTCAATGTTGTGCCTGAGAAAAAAGTAGGACGTTAGTCAGTAGTAAGTAGTCAGTAGTCAGCAGTCAGTAGATAGTGGTTGGCCGTTAGTAGCAAGCAATAACTAAGAACTAAAAGCTGAAAACTAAGAGCTGAAAACTAAGACCTGAGAACAGACAACAGACAACAGACAACAGACAACAGACAACTAACAACAGACAACTAACAACAGACAAAGGACAAAAGATATGGTTAATTGTGTAGTCCGAAATTGGCAAGGCGAAGAAGTTGGGGAAACAACTTTAGAACTGCGCGTAGCCAAAGAAGAAAATGCGTCTCACATCGTTCACAGAGCATTGACGCGGCAACTGAATAACGCTCGTCAAGGAAATGCTTGCACCAAAACTCGATCGGAAGTCAGAGGCGGTGGCCGCAAACCCTGGCGTCAAAAAGGCACCGGCCGAGCCAGAGCAGGTTCTATCCGTTCTCCGCTGTGGCGGGGCGGCGGTGTCATCTTCGGGCCAAAACCGAGAGACTTTGAAGTCAAAATGAACAAAAAGGAACGCCGTCTCGCTTTGCGGACAGCATTCCAAAGTCGCACCGAAGACATCATTGTGGTTGAAGAATTTGCAGAGCAATTTCCGAGACCGAAAAGCAAAGAATTGCTGAGTGCGATCGCCCGCTGGGGTATCGAACCCGATACAAAAGTTCTGTTAATCTTGCCAGAGCCGCAACCAAACGTCTACTTATCAGGACGCAACATCGAATTAGTAAACGTCATCTTGGCAACCTCCCTGAATGTTTACGACGTTCTCGCGGCTGACAAAATTATCGTCACATCTACAGCCATAGCTAAAATTCAGGAGATTTACGGTGAGTAAAATCGACCCCCGCGACTACGCAGATTTGATCCAGCGTCCGATTCTCACCGAGAAAGCTACCCGAATGATGGAATTAAATCAATTCACATTCGACGTAGCCCCCAAAGCGACCAAGCCTCAAATCAAAGCTGCAATCGAAGAACTATTTAAGGTCAAAGTCATCGGCGTCAACACCCAAAACCCGCCGCGCAAAAAGCGTCGAGTTGGCAAATTCGTCGGCTTTAAACCTTGTTACAAGCGAGCAACCGTAACTCTGACCGACGGAGACTCGATCCGCAAACTCCTATTCCCAGAAGTCTAGACGATTTTGGATTTTAGATTTTAGATTTTAGATTTTAAATTGCGGTTAACTGGTGGAAATTCTCGAACCAGAAAACTCGTAAGTTAACCAAAGATCGCCAATCTTCAACCTAAAATCTAAAATCGATAAACGTCAAATCCAAAATCCAAAATCCAAAATCTAAAATAGATCGATTATGGGCATCCGTTCTTACCGACCTTATACCTCCAGCACCCGAGAACAAACCGTCTCGGACTTTGCTGAAATTACCAAATCAGAACCAGAAAAGTCTCTTACCAGCAACAAGCACACCAAACAAGGCCGCAACAACCGAGGCGTCATCACCTGTCGCCACCGGGGAGGCGGTCACAAACGGCTTTATAGAGACATCGACTTCCGCCGCGACAAACACAGCATTCCCGCTACCGTCAAGGCGATCGAATATGACCCCAATCGCAACGCCCGCATCGCCCTCCTGTTCTACAAAGACGGCGAAAAACGGTACATCCTGCACCCGCTCAACTTAAACGTCGGTACAGTAATTGTCTCAGGCCCAGACGCGCCGATCGAAATCGGTAACGCCCTCCCCCTGAAGAACATTCCCCTCGGTACCAGCATCCACAACGTCGAGCTAGTACCCGGAAAAGGCGGACAAATCGTTCGCTCCGCCGGCTCCAGCGCTCAGCTAATGGCAAAAGAAGGTAGCTACGTCACCCTCAAACTGCCATCCGGCGAACAGCGCAAAGTCCGCGCCGACTGCTACGCCACCATCGGTCAAGTCGGCAACACCGACGCCAGAAACATCAGCCTGGGTAAAGCCGGCCGCACCCGCTGGAAAGGTCGCAGACCCACCGTTCGCGGTAGCGTCATGAACCCGGTAGACCACCCGCACGGCGGTGGCGAAGGCAGAGCTCCTATTGGGCGTCCGGGGCCTGTCACTCCTTGGGGTAAACCAGCATTGGGTGCAAAAACTCGACGCAAAAACAAGCGCAGCGACGCTTTAATAGTCCGGCGTCGCCGCAAAGCTTCCAAGCGCGGCAAGGGCGGCAGACAAAGCTAGTCATCAGTCAGCAGTCTTCAGTGCTTAGTTATTAACTGCTAACTAATGACTGAGGACTGATGACCAATGACTGCTTAATTCTGACTAATGACTCCTGAATTACTAAAAAAATCATGTCTCGATCGCTAAAAAAAGGGCCTTTTGTCGCAGATGCTCTGATGACAAAAATCGAAAAACTCAACGCCGCCGGCCAAAAACAAGTAATTAAAACTTGGTCGCGCTCTTCCACAATCCTGCCCCAAATGGTAGGTCACACGATCGCCGTTCACAACGGCAGACAGCACGTACCCGTCTACCTCACCGACCAAATGGTAGGTCACAAACTTGGAGAATTTTCCCCCACTCGCACCTTTAGAGGTCACGCGAAAAGTGGTGATAAAAAGGCGAAAAGATAGCCGAATTAGGTGACAGGTAATAGGTAGTCGGAAAAAAAAAATTACCAATTACCAATTACCTTTTGCCCAATTACCAATTACCAATTACCGAAATCGAAATGGCTATAGATACCACATCCGAAATTAAGGCGATCGCCCGTTACATCAGAACATCCCCCTTCAAAGTGCGCCGAGTCCTCGACCAAATTCGTGGCAAAAGCTATCAAGAAGCGCTGATTTTACTCGAATTCATGCCCTACCGCGCCTGCGAACCAATCGTCAAAGTTTTGCGATCGGCAGTAGCAAACGCCGAACACAACGCAGGATTGGATAAATCCAAGCTAGTAGTGTCTCAAGCTTACGCAGACCAAGGCCCAGTCCTCAAACGCTTTAGACCCCGCGCTCAAGGTCGCGCCTACCAAATCCGCAAGCCAACCTGTCACATTACCGTAGTAGTAGCTCCGCTCGTAGAAAACTAAACCAGGGAAAAACGTAAGAGGTAATAAACAGCTTAAAGTTGAAAAAAATGGGTAATCACCAATTACCAATTACCAATTACCAATTACCAATTACCAATTAACTCATCAACTATTATGGGCCAAAAAATACATCCAATTGGTTTTCGCCTCGGCATTACCCAAGAGCACCGCTCTCGCTGGTTTGCCGATCCCAAAAACTATCCAGAACTCTTGCAAGAAGACTATAAAATTCGCAAGTACGTTCGTAAAACCCTCAGCAATGCTGGGATTTCCTCGGTCAAAATTGAGCGGAAAGCCGATCAAATCGACCTAGAAGTCTTCACCGCCCGACCAGGCGTTGTCGTAGGCCGCGGCGGAGCAGGCATCGAAACCTTGCGCGTCGGTTTGCAGCAGCAACTCGGTAGCAACCGCCAAATCCGCATCAACGTCGTCGAAGTTCAGCGAGTAGACGCCGATGCCACACTGATCGCGGAATACATCGCTCAGCAACTAGAACGGCGCGTATCCTTCCGCCGAGTAGTCCGCCAAGCAATCACCCGCGCCCAAAAAGTCGGCATCCAAGGCATCAAAATTCAAGTCAGCGGACGCCTCAACGGCGCAGAAATCGCCCGTACCGAATGGACGCGCGAAGGAAGAGTCCCCTTGCACACGCTGCGGGCTGACATCGACTACTCCTACTGCACTGCTCAAACCATCTACGGTATTCTGGGCATTAAAGTTTGGGTTTTCAAAGGCGAAATTATTCCCGGACAGGAACAAGAGGCTGCACCAAATGCAGCAGTGCCCCGCACCAAACAAAAGCGCCGTCGCCAGAACTTTGAAGATCGATCGAACGAAGGCTAGCTAATTGTTAACTGTTAGTTGTCACTTGTTAATTGTCAGTTGTTCCAAACCAATTAGCAATTAGCAATCACCAATTACCAATTACCAATTACCAATTACCCAACTCCCTTTCGCCATGTTAAGCCCTAAAAGAACCAAATTCCGCAAACAACAGCGCGGGCGAATGAGCGGTGTTGCCACCCGCGGCAACACAGTTAGCTTTGGCGACTTCGCGCTCCAAGCAGTCGAACCCGCCTGGATTACTTCCCGCCAAATAGAAGCCGGACGGCGCGCCATGACCCGTTATATCCGCCGGGGCGGCAAAATCTGGATTCGCATTTTTCCCGACAAACCAGTCACCCAGCGCGCAGCAGAAACCCGGATGGGTTCTGGTAAAGGCTCACCAGAGTTTTGGGTTGCCGTGGTCAAACCGGGCCGGGTAATGTTTGAAATTGGCGGCGTAAGTGAAGAAACTGCCCGCGAAGCAATGCGTTTGGCATCTTTCAAATTACCAATTAAAACCAAGTTCATCACTCGCGAAGAAGACCAGTCATAGCGAAGAGCGAAGGTAGAATTAGGTCTGTATTAATCAGCATTTTAAACGGCTACAGCATTTTAAAATCTGGCTTTCATAACTTTTCTTTCCTTCGACCTTCAGCCAAGCGAGACAATTCTGTCTTCTGTCATACCGCTCGCTAACGAGAAAGCACACAATTATGTCTTTGACCAAGATTAAAGAAGCTAGAGAATTAAGCGATGCTGCAGTAGCAGAGCAAATTTTAGCCGTCAAGCGCCAACTAATGGAATTGCGGCTCCAGCAAGCTACCGGCCGCATGGAAAAGCCTCACCTGTTCAAGCACGCCAAACACCGCCTAGCTCAATTGATGACAGTTGAACGCGAGCGCCAAATCGTTGCTGAGAAAGAAGCAGCAGCAAAATCAGCCGCAGCTAAACAGGTAGCACAGCCTGCTGCAACCGCAGCAGTCAGCCAAGAGTCAGAAGCAGCCGAGCCGACGATCGCACAGTAGCTAAAAACAAGTCAATTGCACAACAAAAATAGGTAGCTATGGCAATTAAAGAACGAGTTGGCGTAGTAGTCAGCGACAAGATGGATAAAACCGTCGTGGTAGCAATCGAAAACCGCTCCTCCCACACCAAATACGGCAAAATCGTAGTCCGCACCAAGCGCTACAAAGCTCATGACGAAGAAAATCAGTGCAAATCGGGCGATCGCGTTCGCATCACTGAAACTAGACCACTGAGCAAAACCAAACGTTGGACGGTTGCTGAGATTTTCGGGACAAAAAACGGCTAACAGTTAATTGCGATCTCGCGATCGCCCGATCGGTACTTGATTAATCAATTAGCCGTCAACAGTCAACAGTTAACAGTCAACAATCACCATGATTCAACCCCAGACATACCTCAATGTCGCCGACAATAGCGGAGCCCGCAAACTGATGTGCATCCGCGTATTGGGAGGCGGCAACCGTCGCTACGGCGGAGTCGGCGATGTTATCATTGCCGTCGTCAAAGACGCCATCCCCAATATGGCCGTCAAAAAATCAGATGTCGTTCGGGCCGTCGTTGTCAGAACCCGCAAAGGTTTGCGCCGCGACAGTGGCATGAGCATTCGTTTTGACGATAACGCCGCCGTTATTATCAACGTAGACGGCAACCCCAAAGGCACGCGCGTCTTCGGCCCCGTCGCCCGCGAACTGCGCGACAAAAACTTTACTAAAATCGTTTCCTTAGCCCCGGAGGTACTTTAAAATGTACGGAAAAAAGGGTAAACCAACTAGCGAGCCGCAGCGCTACAGAATGCACGTCAAAGCAGGCGACACCGTGCAAATAATTACTGGCAAAGAGAAAGGAAAAGTCGGAGAAATCTTAAAGACATATCCTAAAGTCAGCAAAGTAATTGTTAAAGGTGTAAACATCAGAACCAAGCACGTCAAGCCCCAGCAAGAGGGAGAGTCCGGGAAAATACTCACGTTTGAGGCTCCCATTCACAGCTCCAATGTCATGCACTATTCCGAAAAAGAAAAAATAGCTAGCCGCGTTTGCTATACATTTAGCGAAGATGGCCGGAAACTGCGACAGCTCAAAAAAACTGGAGAAATCATCGATAATTAGTCATTAGTCATTAGTCATTAGTCATTAGTCATTAGTCATTAGACAAATGCTTTCCTGACAACAGTCAACGGACAACAGTCAACGGACAACTGACAACGGACAACTGACAACAGTCAACTGACAACTAATAATTCCCTGACCAAGCCCAGGGACAGTTAACGAAACACAAAAACTATGCCGGACAAACTCAAGGTTCTTTATCAAGGAAAAATCGTTCCCACACTGATGGATCAGTTTAAATATACTAATATCCATCAGGTCCCCAAACTCGTCAAAGTCACAGTGAACCGCGGTTTGGGAGAAGCATCTCAAAACGCTAAGGCACTGGATTCGTCGATCAACGAAATTGGCATCATCACCGGTCAAAAACCAGTGGTGACGCGGGCGAAAAAAGCGATCGCAGGCTTCAAAATCCGCAAAGGAGTACCCGTCGGCGTTATGGTGACGCTGCGCGGCGATCGGATGTACGATTTTCTCGATCGGCTGATCAACCTCGCACTCCCCCGAATCCGTGACTTCCGCGGCATCAGCCCCAAAAGCTTCGACGGGCGCGGCAACTACAGCTTGGGTCTGAGAGAACAGCTAATTTTTCCAGAAATAGAATATGACCGCATCGATCAAATTCGAGGCATGGACATTTCAATTATCACCACAGCAAACACCGACGAAGAAGGACGCGCCTTGCTTAAAGAAATGGGAATGCCGTTCCGGGACAACTAAGCACTAGAGTAAGAAGCAAAAGATGGCAGCTAACGATACCATAGCAGATATGTTGACGCGCATTCGCAATTCTTGCATGGCGCGCCACCAAACAACGCAAATTCCAGCTACAAAAATGACCCGCAGCATCGCCCAAGTCCTCAAAAGTGAAGGCTTCATCGGCGAATTTGAAGAAGCAGAAGCAGAAGGGGTCAAGCGACATTTAGTGCTTTCTCTAAAGTACAAAGGTAAAACTCGCAAGCCCATTATCACGGCACTTAAGCGAGTCAGCAAACCAGGACTGCGCGTTTACTCGAACCGTAAAGAATTGCCCAGAGTGTTAGGCGGAATTGGCATAGCCATTATTTCTACCTCCAGCGGCATTATGACCGATCGAGAAGCTCGACGCCAAGGTTTGGGCGGTGAAGTGCTTTGTTATGTTTGGTAGTCATTAGTCATTAGTCATTAGTCACTGGTCGTTGGCAACAGACTCAAAAATCAATCACTAAGGACTAATAACTAAGCACTAATAATCAAGGACTAATAACTAAAAACAAAGGACAAAAAACTATGTCGCGAATTGGCAAGCGTCCGATTAGCATCCCCACGAAAGTCACCGTCACCCTAGACGGTCAAAAAGTAGCCGTCAAAGGCCCTAAAGGTGAACTTTCCCGAGTTATCCCAGCCGAAATCCTCATGGGAATTGAAGGCGAGACTTTACTCGTTACCCGCAGAGACGAATCTCGCGTCGCCAGACAACTGCACGGCTTGTGCCGCACCCTAGTCGCCAACATGGTCGAAGGTGTATCTCAAGGTTTTCAGCGGCGTCTCGAAATTATCGGCACAGGTTATCGGGCACAGGTTCAAGGACGGAACCTGATTTTAAACGTCGGTTACAGCAAACCCGTTGAAATGCCCCCTCCAGAAGGCATCACAATGGCAGTTGAAGGCAACACCAACGTCATTGTCTCCGGCATTGACAAAGAACTCGTAGGCAATACAGCAGCCCGCATCCGTGCGGTGCGTCCGCCCGAAGTCTACAAGGGAAAAGGCATTCGCTACAGTGGCGAAGTTGTCCGTCGCAAAGCTGGTAAAACAGGCAAAACAGGTAAGAAGTAACCGTCAGTAACCCAGGTCTAAAGACACGCTCGCTTGTAGGGGCAATTCCCGCAAGCCATACTGACCAGCCTAAGACTTTCGATGTCTACGTTTTTGGAGTCACGACACCGGGAGAATGCGTAGCTAGTTCCCTGCTCTGTCATTTGCAACTAAACAGTCTTAAGGTCACTGAGATAGTGTTGCAAGTCTAAAAAGCTCTTAAAACATTGGCGAAGCTAACATCACCCCGCAAGGGAGGCTCCGAGGAGCAAATCCGAAGTGTCATTTCTCTCTCAGGTCTAAAGACTCGCTCGTTTCCCATTTACCGAGTATTTATATGAAGCTTACTCGCAAAGAATCAGTCCAGCGCAGACACCGCCGGGTGCGGCGCAAGGTGTTCGGCACCTCCGAACGTCCCAGACTAGCGGTATTTCGCTCAGATCAGCACATCTACGCTCAAGTAATCGACGACACGGCACAGCACACTTTGGCTGCTGCGTCAACCCTCGATCCCGAATTGAAGTCAGCTCTCAGTTCTGGCGGCAACTGCTCCGCGAGCGTGCAAGTCGGTCAGTTGATTGCCAAACGCTGTTCCAGCGCTGGCATAGTCAAAGTCGTATTCGATCGGGGGGGCAACCTCTATCACGGTCGTGTCAAAGCCCTCGCAGAAGCAGCTCGCGAAGCCGGGTTAGACTTTTAGAGGGGGTAATGGGTAGCGGGTAATGAGTAATTAAAAAGTAAAAAGTCAAAAGTTGAAAGTTAAAAGGCAAAATCCAGATTTCTTCTATTTTTACTTTTTACTCAAACAATTACCACTTGCCGATCGCCTTTCACCAATTACTAATTCCCACAGGACAAAACTATGGCAGAACAAAAAGAACAGCGCAACAAGAAAAAAAGCAGCAGCAACAACAAAGGGCGCGAAAAAGAATCCGAATGGCAAGAACGGGTTGTTCAGATTCGGCGCGTTACCAAAGTAGTCAAAGGTGGTAAAAAACTCAGCTTCCGCGCCATAGTCATTATCGGCAACGAACGCGGTCAAGTTGGAGTAGGAGTCGGCAAAGCTAGCGACGTAATCGGTGCCGTTAAAAAAGGCGTCGCTGACGGCAAAAAGCACCTAATTGAAGTCCCCCTCACCAAATCTAACTCCATCCCTCACCCCATCAACGGTGACGGTGGCGGAGCTAAAGTGATGATGCGACCGGCCGCTCCGGGAACCGGGGTAATTGCAGGGGGAGCAGTGCGAACTGTTCTCGAACTCGCAGGAGTCCGCAATATCTTAGCCAAACAGCTAGGTTCTGGAAATCCCTTAAACAACGCCCGAGCCGCAGTCAATGCCCTCTCCACCCTCCGCACCTTGTCCGAAGTTGCTCAAGAGCGCGGAATTCCAGTAGAAAATCTCTACGGTTAGGGCACGCGAGAACGGGAAACTGTAAGTTTTGAGTGTTAAGTGCTTGCGGTGAAAATAAAAAAATCCGCAACTCAAAACTCACGCACTCAAAACTACTGCGTACCCCCTCTCTAAATACCAATTACCAATTACCAATTACTAAAACTATGAGATTGCAAGACGCCCGACCCAAAGCAGGCTCCCAAAAGCGCCCCCGACGCTTGGGCAGAGGTATTTCTGCCGGTCAAGGCGCGAGCTCCGGCAAAGGGATGCGCGGTCAAAAATCTAGAGCCGGTAGCGGCACTAGACCCGGTTTTGAAGGAGGTCAAAATCCTCTCTACCGCCGTCTCCCCAAGTTGAAAAGCTTCCCTCTAGTGAACCGGAAAGAGTACACTACCATTAATGTAAGTAAATTAGCATCGCTGCCAGCAAACACCGAAGTTACTCTCACCTCTTTGATCCAAGCCAAAATTGTCACCACAGACGATGGGCCGCTGAAAATCTTAGGAGATGGTGAACTGAATGTACCTTTGCAAGTGCGCGCCTCGGCTTTTACCGCAGGTGCTCGCACAAAAATTGAAGCTGCAGGCGGAAGTTGCGAATTAGTTGCGTGAAGATTTGAGGTTTGAGAGTATGTCCAAATCTCAAATCCTCTCTTCTTGCTATCAGAAAATGATTTAGTCGAAAATCCCAAATCTAAAATCCCAAATCGTAACTATGGACGTTAGTAGAGAGAAAGCGCCAACTGCACAAGAGACGTTCATGCAGATGGCTCAAGCTGCTGGTTTACGAGGCCGCATCCTCGTAACCATTGGCTTACTGATTTTAGTACGCCTGGGTGTCCACTTGCCAGTCCCCGGCATCGATCGAGTCGCCTTTGCCCAAAACGTCGAAAATAGCCCTTTAATTGGCTTTTTGGATTTGTTCTCAGGAGGTGGCTTGTCAGCTTTGGGGATTTTCGCGCTGGGGATTTTGCCCTACATTAATGCTTCAATTATTGTGCAACTTCTAACGGCGGCTCTGCCAAGCTTAGAAGAGTTGCAGAAAAATGAAGGAGAAGCAGGGCGGCGCAAGATTTCTCAAATTACTCGCTACGTTTCTTTGGGCTGGGCAATTTTGCAAAGTATTGGCATTGCGATTTGGGTCAGCCCTTTTGCTCAATCTCCATCGCCTTTATTCATAGCACAAACTGCTTTGGCTCTGACAGCCGGCTCCATGTTTGTGATGTGGATATCGGAAGTGGTGACGGAGCGAGGTATCGGGAACGGAGCCTCGCTGCTGATTTTTATCAATATTGTCTCGGTATTGCCGCGCTCTTTGGGACAAACTTTTGAATTGGCTCAAAGTGGGGACACGCAAGTTGTCGGCCGTGTAGTCGTTCTGCTGCTGGTCTTTTTGGTGACGATTGTCGGGATTGTTTTTGTTCAGGAAGGTACTCGCCGCATTCCGATTATTTCGGCCCGCCGCCAAGTCGGCCGCAAAGTTTATCGGGAGAGCCGGAGTTATCTGCCCCTGCGCTTGAATCAAGGCGGAGTGATGCCGATTATTTTTGCATCTTCGGTGTTGATTGTGCCTTCTTTCCTCGCTCAGTCTCTCAATAACCCGTTTTTGGTTCAAGTTGCTAATGTTTTGAGTCCGAACGGGCCGACGCCTTGGGCTTACGCGCTGTTTTATCTGACTTTGATTCTGTTCTTCAGCTATTTCTACGCTTCGTTGATTGTCAACCCCGTAGATATGTCTCAGAACTTGAAAAAAATGGGCGCCAGCATTCCTGGAATTCGTCCGGGTCAGAAAACGAGTGATTATGTGGAGAAGGTTTTGAACCGTTTGACTTTCTTGGGAGCGATTTTTCTCGGTCTGGTGGCCATTGTACCAACTGCTGTAGAAAGCGCGATCGGCGTGCAAACTTTTAGAGGTTTTGGCGCAACTTCCCTACTGATTCTAGTAGGTGTGGCGATCGAAACTGCTAAGCAAATTCAAACTTACGTCATCTCCCAACGATATGAAGGAATGGTGAAGTAATCGCAATGCAATTTATTTTCATGGGGCCTCCAGGGGCGGGAAAGGGAACTCAGGCTCAGATATTAGGCGCTCTCTGGAAAATACCCCACATTTCTACGGGCGAAATCCTGCGCGCCTGCGTGGTGGCGAAAACTGCCTTGGGTCTAAAGGCGCAAGCTTACATGGACAGGGGTGAGTTGGTTCCCGACCAATTGCTGATGGATATCGTGCAGGAACGCTTGAATGAACCGGACGCTAATGCGGGCTGGATTCTTGACGGCTTTCCCCGCACAGTCGCCCAGGCAACTTTTTTAGACAAACTGCTGCTGGAGCTTAGCGGTGCCGAGGGGAGTACACCCAACCCAAAATCGGGTCTCAAAGCTGTTAATCTTGACGTGCCTGACGACATTTTGGTGTCTCGCCTGCTGTCGCGGGGCCGGCAGGATGACAATGAGGAGACGATCCGCCGCAGGTTGCAAGTTTATCGCGAACAAACTGAGCCTTTGATTGATTTTTACAGCGGCCGCCAACAGTTAGTTGCGGTTGATGGCGATCGAGCAATGGAATTAGTCACCGCAGAACTGCAACAATCTCTCTCGATCGACTCTTGAACCCTCTCAATACAGCTTGTTACTCACAAGCTTTTGCTAAGATATGTTAACTAGGAGCTTTTTGTGCTATCAGGTTTTGTGAGGGTTGCTAGAGACCGGATTGAACTCGATACTAATTGCCACAACTTTACTCAAGTAAAGCTAAAGCGATCCGTTGGTTGAGTCAAGAAGTCGAACGAGGCGCCCTAATTATTGCCCCCCGTTCCCGTTGGACTCCTACCAGTAAATAGGTTTTGAGGCTCACGCCGGGACACTCCTAGTTAATCAAATGTAGAGTTGAGGTAAATACCAAATTGTCTAAGCAAGATTTAATTGAAATGGAAGGGACAGTGACGGAATCCCTGCCCAATGCGATGTTTCGCGTTGACCTAGATAATGGGTTTAACGTGCTAGCTCACATTTCCGGCAAGATCCGCCGCAACTACATCAAAATTCTGCCTGGCGATCGCGTCAAAGTCGAATTGACTCCCTACGACTTGACCAAAGGCAGGATTACTTATCGCCTTCGGAAAAAATAGGCTTAGATAAAACTTTCTAAAAACTAATTCTAAGTTTAATTAGAGAGAATTTGGTAAAAAGCTTCAAATTTATGCTATAATGCTACGTTTGTAGTGTTGCCGAGAAGGGCGTCAACAACCCACCGGTGTACCGGGTTAAGTCATTGCTACGCCGTAAAAGTATCGCTCGCCAACATTTTTGTTTTGTGCAGGCGAACTTTACCCCAGCAATGGGAGTGGGTGCAAGCGGGCTCCTTCATGAAACAACCCGCACTTTATACAATTTAATCGAGGAGAGGTCTACACCTTGCCCAGCCTCTCCTCCCACCGCTCTACGGGCAGTCCCAGCGTGCCTGTTCTCCGGTAGAGCGGGGTTCTCCAGGCAGGAAGAAAGATGAAAGTTCGAGCATCTGTCAAAAAAATTTGTGAGAAATGTCGCGTCATCCGCCGTCGCGGTCGAGTGATGGTGATATGCACTAACCCGAAACACAAACAACGCCAAGGTTAGAAAAAAAGAAGATTGGGCACTGCACCCAGGTGCATCCTAATTGAACATTGTAGCCAAACAGGAAAACTAGGGAGACAAAAAGTGTGGCACGGATTGCCGGGGTAGACCTTCCACGCGATAAGCGCGTCGAAATAGGTCTGACATACATTTACGGAATAGGCTTGTCGCGGGCCCAAAAAATTATCGCTGCAACAGGCGTAAATCCTGACACTCGCGTCAAGGATTTAACAGAGGCCGACGTGACAGCTCTGCGGGCTCATGTAGAAACAACATACCAAATCGAAGGAGACCTCCGGCGCTGGGAGTCAATGAACATCAAGCGCCTGATGGACATCGGAACTTATCGCGGTCGGCGTCACCGTTTGGGTCTGCCGGTGCGGGGACAACGAACCCGTACCAACGCCAGAACCCGTCGTGGCGTCCGCCGAACAGTTGCGGGCAAGAAAAAGGCTCCTTCCAAGAAGTAACATCTTTTTGGGAAAAATACGCTGGGGGCTGCTGGCTCCTAGCGCTTCGGGACATTAGTTGAGAGAAACGTTAAAGAGACTAATATGGCGCGACCACAAACAGGCAAGAAATCTGGTGCAAAAAAGCAGAAACGGAATGTACCCAATGGGGTAGGCTACATCCAGTCTACCTTTAACAACACGATTGTAACTATTACCGACCTCAACGGCGAAGTAATATCCTGGGCATCCGCAGGTTCCAGCGGTTTTAAAGGAGCTAAAAAGGGCACTCCCTTTGCAGCTCAAACAGCAGCAGAAAGTGCTGCCCGCAGAGCCAATGACCAAGGAATGCGCCAAATAGAAGTAATGGTGAGCGGACCCGGAGCAGGTCGAGAAACTGCTATTCGGGCGCTGCAAGGGGCGGGACTGGAAATTACCCTGATTAGAGATGTTACCCCAATTCCTCACAACGGCTGTCGCCCTCCCAAGCGGCGTAGAGTCTAAAACGATTTGAGATTTTAGATTTTAGATTTTGGATAATGGCTAACTGCTTAAAGTCAAAAACTAATGCTTCTAACTGTTGCCCCGTCCATCCAAAATCCGAAATCCATTCAGGGGTATGCTCTGCAATCTAAAATCAAAAATCAAAAATCCACAGTGGAAAAGGGAGGTCACTCCGTGGCGCAGTTTCAAATTGAATGTATAGAGTCTAACACTGACAAAGACCGGAGTCAGTACGGAAAATTCGTCCTGGAACCGCTCGATCGCGGTCAGGGAACAACTGTTGGGAATGCGCTTCGGCGAGTTCTGCTGTCAAATTTGGAAGGAACAGCAGTAACTTCAGTCCGAATCGCGGGCGTCAATCACGAGTTTGCCACGATCGAAGGGGTACGTGAGGATGTTCTAGAAATTCTCCTGAACATGAAAGAGGTCGTCCTCAAAACTCATTCTCAGCAGCCGCAAATCGGCAGGTTGCGGATTGAGGGGCCTGTAACAGTAACGGCCGATCGATTCGATTTGCCCTCAGAGGTGGAATTGATCGATCGCTCCCAATACATTGCAACTCTCTCCCCCGGCTCAGTTCTGGAAATGGAATTCAGAATTGAAAAAGGCATCGGATACCGAGCAGTAGACCGCAGTCGCGATGATGGGTCGGCTTTGGATTTTCTCCAAATTGACGCCATCTTTATGCCGATTCGCAGAGTCAACTACAGCGTTGAAGATGCTAGGGTAGGGGGCACGGTCGAGAAAGACCGGCTGATTATGGAAATCTGGACTGATGGCAGCGTGACTCCTCAAGAAGCTTTGAGTCAATCTGCCCACATCCTGGTAGATTTATTTGCACCTCTCAAAGACATCACCCAAGATTCTCTCAAACCAGAGTATCCAGGTGAAGCCGATCCTACTAGCCAAATTCCGATCGAAGAATTGCAGTTGTCCGTCCGGGCTTACAACTGTCTCAAGCGGGCTCAGATCAACTCAGTCGCAGACTTATTGGATTATACCCAAGAAGACTTGCTCGAGATCAAGAACTTCGGGCAGAAGTCCGCAGAAGAAGTGATTGAAGCTTTACAAAAACGCTTGGGCATTACCTTGCCACAGGAAAAATCAGCTAAAAGTTAATCAACGGGTAACGGGTAAAAAAGTTCTGAATTTTAAGTAGGTGAGTTTTTAAGTTAAAGAATTCACCCCCCTAGATCGCGGACTATCCCGGCGCCCAATTACCAATTACCAATTACCAACTGCCATGCGTCACCGCTGTCGCGTCCCCCAACTCAACAAACCGGCTGACCAGCGCCGCGCCCTACTGCGCTCGCTGACCACCGAATTAATCCGCCACGGTAAAATCACTACCACTCTCGCCCGCGCCAAAGCGCTGCGGCCAGAGGCGGACAGAATGATTACCCTCGCAAAAGATGGCTCATTGGCCGCTCGCCGGCAAGCTATGGGCTTTATCTACGACAAACAGTTAGTACACGCCTTGTTTGAAGCAGCCCAAGAACGGTACGGCTCGCGCAACGGGGGCTACACCCGCGTAGTACGAACTGTCCCCCGCCAAGGAGACAATTCCGAAATGGCGATCGTTGAACTGGTTTAATTCAATTTTGGGTTGGAGATTTGTGATTTATGACTGACAATCCAAAATCCCCAATCGAAAATCCCCAATCGATACAGCGCGTTGCTCTAGTAATCCAATACCTCGGCACTAACTTTCACGGTTGGCAGCGACAGCCGAACCAGCGTACAGTACAAGAAGAAATTGAAACAGCAATATCGACTGTTCTGGAACGCCCGGTAACGCTGCACGCTGCTGGGAGAACGGATGCGGGAGTTCACGCTGCTGCTCAAGTAGCCCATTTTGATGCCCACGGCCCAATTCCGGCTCACCGTTGGGCAAGCGTTCTCAACTCTCGACTGGCAAAAGATATTTTAATTCGAGCTTCGGCAAAGGTGGAACCTACCTGGCACGCTCGGTTCTCAGCCAGTTGGCGGCGCTATCGCTACACCCTTTATACAGACCCGACGCCTAATTTGTTTGTGCGTCCTTTTGCTTGGCACTGCTATCACGCTCCTGTGGATGAATCTTTGATTCAGACAGCTTTGACACCGCTCATCGGGCGGCATCACCTGGCTGCTTTCCACCGCGCGGGGTCTGCCCGCCCCCATTCCTGGGTGGACGTACAAGCTGCCGAGTGTCAGCGTTCTGGGCCTCTTATCTATATTGAGGTTCAGGCAAGCGGGTTTCTGTACGGGATGATGCGGCTGCTGGTGGGGTTGCTGGTGCAGGTGGGTCGCGGGGAAAGGCCGATCGACAATTTCACAGATATCTGGGTCAACGAACGCCGAGAAATGGTAAAATATGCCGCTCCCGCTCAAGGTTTGTGCCTGCTGCGGGTTGGCTATTCAGAATTTCCCTTTCCCCCAGATGTCTGGTACGACACTCAGCCAAAATTAGTCATTAGTCATTAGTCATTAGTCATTAGTCATTAGTCATTAGGTAACTACTAATAAAAAACTAAGGACAACTAACAATTAAAAACTGACAACTGACAACTGACAACTGACAACTAACAACAGTTAACAGTTAATAGACAACTAACAACAAACAATGAACAAAACTTACGTCCCTACTCAAGACTCCCTAGAGCACAAGTGGTACGTGGTCGATGCCGCCGACCAGCGACTGGGCCGTCTGGCAACTGAAGTTGCCATGTACCTCCGGGGGAAACACAAACCGACTTACACTCCTTCTATGGATACCGGCGACTTCGTAATTGTCATCAATGCGGACAAAATCGCTGTTACTGGCAAAAAACGCACCCAGAAAATCTACCGCCGCCATTCTGGAAGACCGGGCGGCATGAAAACAGAAACTTTTGCCAAATTGCAAGCACGTTTGCCCGAAAGAATTGTCGAAGAAGCTATACGAGGAATGCTGCCTCACACTTCTCTGGGCAGACAACTGTTTACTAAACTCAAGGTGTACGCTGGCCCCAACCACCCGCACCAAGCTCAAAAACCAGAAGAATTAATTGTTCACACGATTCCGGGAGGAAATGAGTAATGCAAGCAACAGATACATCCGGTCGCGCTGTGTACTGGGGTACCGGCCGTCGCAAGTGTTCCGTAGCGCGGGTGCGTTTGGTTCCCGGCACTGGCATACTGACAGTCAATGGTAAAGAGGGGGATTTGTACCTGCAATTCAACCCTACTTATTTGGCTCTGGCTAAGGCCCCTCTGGAAACTTTGGGTCTGGAAAATGAGTACGACATTTTGGTAAAAGTCGAAGGCGGTGGCTTGACAGGTCAGGCTGACTCGATTCGCTTGGGTGTCGCTAGAGCACTTTGTCAATTAGACCCGGACAACCGCAAGCCTCTGAAGACTGAGGGCTATTTGACTCGCGACCCGCGGGCCAAAGAACGGAAAAAGTACGGTTTGCGGAAAGCTCGCAAAGCTCCTCAATACTCCAAGCGGTAATCGAGGTTCGGCAGCGGATTGTGTAACGGATGTAACGGATGTAACGGATAGAAGGAAGAAGGAAGAAGGCAAAATTATCCAGATTCTATCTTCCTTTTTTTTCAAGTCTATTTCCGATTCCTGCTTCCTGGTTCCAACAGATATAAGGCAAAATTGGTGCTGTTGTTGGTGTACAAGTCCTGCGGCAGCTAAAATGGTTGTAAAGTCAAAAATTAGAGAGTAAAAAACAATGGCAAAAGAAGGCATTCACCCTGAGTGGTATCCCGAATCTCAGGTTTATTGCAACGGCGAACTTGTGATGACTGTGGGTTCAACAAGACCAAAGCTTCAAGTTGATGTCTGGTCGGGAAATCATCCTTTCTATACTGGCACTCAGAAGATTATTGATACTGAAGGTCGTGTGGAGCGCTTTATGCGGAAATACGGCATGACTGAGGTAGAAATGCCGAAGGCAGATGCTTCCTCTGGGCCGCTGAAAATGGAAGAGCCGAAAGCAGATGCTTCTAAGGCTGCTGGTAAAGGCAAAAAGAAGAAGTAGCCGGATTGTCATTTGTCCGCAGTTTGTTGAGAGTAGTTCTTTCTACTGGCAACTTACCGCCCTCGGATTTTAGATTTTAGATTGAAGACTTCGCTATGCAGGCAGTTGAGTTCTATCGCGTAGAGTTCGATCGACATTCTATCCTAACTGCTCTTGAGTTCTAAAATCTAAAATCTAAAATCTAAAATCTAAAATCGATCCGCCCTCGGATTGGAGAGTTTAGATTGAAGACTTGCTAAGCAGGCAGTAGAGTTCGATGGAGATTCTATTCCAACTGTTCTTCAAATCTAAAATCTAAAATCTAAAATCTAAAATCTAAAATCGATTGACAAAGGACAACTGACAATGGCTGAATCTTATTTGCTGGATAAATTGAAGTCGGTAGAGCAAACTTTTAATGAGTTGACTCGCCGCATGGCTGACCCGGATGTCGCTAGGGACAATCAAGAGTTTCAACGGGTAGCAAAAGCTCGATCGTCCTTGGAGGAAGTGGTCGATACTTTTGCTCTGTGGAAAACGACTCAGGAAGATTTGGTGGGCGCGCGACAGGTTCTCAAGGAAGCTGCGGGCGATCGAGATATGCAAGAAATGGCTGGGCTGGAAGTTCAGGAACTTGAGTCGAAGCTGGAGAATTTGGAAAGTCGTTTGAAGGTTTTGCTGCTCCCCCGCGACCCGAACGATGACAAGAATATTATGCTGGAAATTCGGGCGGGTACTGGCGGAGATGAGGCTAGTATTTGGGCGGGAGATTTGCTGCGGCTGTATTCGCGCTACGCTCAAACTCAAGGCTGGCAGGTGAAGTTGGTGAGCGAGTCGCTGGCGGAAATGGGCGGCTTTAAAGAGGTGATTCTGGAAGTTACGGGCGACAGCGTTTACAGCAAGCTGAAGTTTGAGGCTGGAGTACACCGGGTGCAGCGAGTGCCTGTGACTGAGGCTGGCGGCCGGGTGCATACTTCGACGGCGACGGTGGCTGTGATGCCGGAGGTTGATGATGTGGAGATTCACATTGATCCGAAGGATATTGAGATGAGTACGGCTCGATCGGGCGGCGCTGGCGGTCAAAACGTGAACAAGGTGGAAACTGCTGCGGATTTGTTTCACAAGCCGACGGGAATTCGGATTTTCTGTACTGAGGAGCGCAGTCAGTTGCAGAATAAGGAGCGGGCGATGCAGATTTTGCGGGCTAAGCTCTATGAGATGAAGTTGCGGGAGCAGCAGGATGAGGTGAAGTCGCGGCGTTTGGCTCAGGTTGGTACTGGTTCGCGATCGGAGAAGATTCGCACTTACAACTATAAGGACAATCGGGCTACCGACCACCGTTTGGGGGAAAATTTCTCGCTCAATAGTGTTTTGGAAGGAGATATTGAGGGGATTATTCAAACTTGCATTTCTCAGGATCAGCAGGAACGTTTGGCTGAGTTGGCTGCTTCTACTAATTGATGGAGTGATGGGGGGCTAGGCGCATTGTTTGCTCAGCCTCAGTTCCCTTGTTACGCGGGAGATATGGTTGAGTAGGGCTTCCCAAATTGCATCGGCGATCGCTACTGGATATTTGAAATGTTCGAGGTCGTATTGTACAATGACTTCTAGGGGTGCTAGGATTTGCTGGTTTCGACAACTGGCAATTGCTGCGATCGCCTCTTGTTGCCATCTGGCAAATAGTCTGTAGCTGAAAAAGGAACTGCATTTTTGTCCTTTCTTGTTCAGGTAAACGACTATTACTTGATGTTGTTTGGGGTAAACTTTGACTATGCGGTTGACGGGCATTCTCAAGGCTTCGGCTGCTTCTATTTTGGAGATTTGCCAGCGCTGGGGTTTTAGCCAACCGGAGGCTGTAAGGCTTTGACGGGTGCGGCTGGGCTTGTGAGTTTTTAGATTGCGTCTCTTGGTCATTTTTACTTTCCCTGATGTCTGTCTTCGGTTTCAAAGTTCGATCGGGCTGTCCCCTTATGTTGGGTTCCTAGCTCAGAACCATTTGTTTAGCGACCCGTTCGGCGTATCAACACTTAGGTTGTAATTATTAGTTTACTTGCAATGCGCCCCTGTGTCAAGTGTAATTATGAATTGCAAGTGGAAAATTTGGGAGTTGGGAAGTAAACTGAATTATGTGGGATTAAGTAGTGACGGCAGTTGTGAACGCAGAAGCTAAAAAAAAATTGATCGAGATTGTCAAACTAGCTCGCGGTTCCATGAGTCAGCGGGGATTCGGCAAGCTTCTGGGTGTCTCTGCGACTGCGGTTCAGTTGTGGGAAAAAGGTCAGAGCATCCCAGATACAGAAAATTTGGCTCAGATTGCTGTGAGGGCAGGGTTTACACTTGAAGAGTTGCTGGCTCATCTGGAAGGCAAACCCATGCGTGAACCGGTAGATACTAACGATCTGCTGAAAAAAATTCAATGTATACCAATTAGTGAGTTAGCCGTGGTTGGTAGAGCCGTGATGGATAGACTCGCGGCGGCGGCTGAGTCGTCTGGGAAATATAGTTGATGTATCTGTTCGTAAGTAGACTCGTAGATACGATCGCATAGCTTTTAAGTTGTGAACATCCAAAATAGACAAAAACTTAGTGAAATCATCAAAACTGCTCGTGGAACAATGAGTCAGCGAGCGTTTGGTAAGCTTTTAGGCGTTTCTGCGACTGCTGTTCAGCTTTGGGAAAGGGGCGATACGGTTCCAGAGACGGAAAACTTGGGTAAGCTCGCAGCGAGAGCAGGCTATACTCTGGAAGAGTTTCTCAGCATTTTGGATGGCAATCCAGTCTCGCAACCTTCAGAAATTAACGATATTCTCAAAAAAATTCAGTTTTTGCCTCTGAGTCAGGTGGCGCTAATTGCTAAAGCTGTAGCGGATAGATTCGCTGCGTCGGCTGAGGCTGCTGGAGAATGAATATGAAGCAAATTTATCTGTAAACTAGGAGTTGTGGTTATCTCGTGGCTGATACCGTGGACGCAGAAGCTAAGAAAAAACTGAGTGAGGTTGTTAAATTAGCGCGGGGCTCGATGAGTCTGACCGCTTTTGGCAAGCTGTTGGGAGTTTCTGCTGCTTCTGTCTTGTATTGGGAAAAGGGGCAGGTACTTCCAGATACGAAAAATTTGACTCAGATTGCGACAAGAGCAGGCTTTACGATGGAAGAGCTTATGGCTCATCTCGAAGGCAAGCCGGTGCAGGAACCCGTAGATACTAACGATCTGCTTAAGAAAATTCAATGTATGCCACTGAGTGACTTAGCAGTGATTGTTCGAGCTGGTATGGAGCGACTGGCTGCTGCTGTAGCTTCTGGGAAGTATGGTTGATGTAGATAGACCAGTTTTCTTGTAGGTACGATCGAGTAGCTTTTAAGTCGTGAACATCCAAAAGTGTCAAACCGATGTTCAAGCTGCTAATTTTAATTTTTATGGCGCTGCCCGATCGCCGATCGATACAATGATAGATATCCTAAATCTGTGTTGACGATGAACGTTATTCTTGCCATACCAGAAGAGCTGCAAACCTATATTGAGGATCAAATTCAGGCAGGGGCTTATGCCAGTGCGGTAGAGTATTTTCTAGACTTGGTGCAGCAAGATCGCCAGCGAAAACAGGCACAAGCTAAACTAGAAGGTTTGCTGCAAGAGGGTTTAGACTCGGATGGGGAACCCGTTACGGCTGCGTACTGGCAGAATTTGCGGGAATCGGTTTTGGGTGGCGATTCACAACCAGTATGAGCAATCGATTAATCGATACAATAAAGCAATCGATGCAGCAGAATGCTATTAACCTACGGCAAATTCTGTAAATTGGCGCATATAGGGTGCATGGAACCCCAGAACAATATCATCTTTAGCAATACCTAATTCCATTAAATCCAGGGTGATATCGTCTGCCGTTGTGTTGAGTTGTAGCCAGATTTTTTCATCTTTAATATCGAGATGTAAAATCGGGCCGTAGACACGCTTACTTTTGTACCAGCCGACATACACTAATTGGTAATGGTCGCGCTGTGGATCGAACAGAATTTGGAGTTCTAACTCTGAATTGCTAGAAGTTCCAGAACGCATCTGAGCATAGTTGAGTAAGGCTTGCTGCACGGCATTTCGATAACGATCTAGTTTAGCCATTGTCTGATTTCCTCTCTGGTAGGATCGTAGACGATGAGACGGGTTTGACTCCTTTGAATGACGGATTGAATGAAGGGAACAACAAAAAAGTCGTCATAAATGCTGACAGGAACGGCGAGGTAAAGTTTTCGATCGGGATCGGTATCTTCGAGTGCGTAGCGATAGTTAAGACACTGACCCAAGGCAGTATGAAATTCCGAAAGTGTAGAGGCTCCAAGAAAGCTTTTGACCTCAACAGCGATTTTTTGACCCTTGCGCTCGGCATTGACACTCAAGCGGGCTAAAGCCACTGAGATTCTGCTGACAGAATAACTCTAGTTATTACTAAAGTCTAATTCTCGCTACGGTGGCCAAACACCGTCTACCCAGTCGGTCAAGTTTTACACCTAACTTACTGGCTACTTTTCTTAGAATATTGCCCGCGCCATTCAGATCCGCGTTAATTATAGTTCCATTAGCAGAGCGATACAATCCACGTTTAATTCGCTTTCCAGATGCTTTCCATCCAAGCGGTTTTTCACCATACCTGGGTAGGAAGTCTCCATCAAGAAAGCTAGCTTTAGAGCTGTATGCTTCTTCTGTTTCAGTGAACTTAATGCCGTGTAAATTACAAAGTTGCTTTAAGCGATCTTTCAGTTTTCCTAATGGCATCTGAACAAACTTTTGATTGTTCAGTTTGCCCATATCAACATTGGACTTAAACCCTTGGTTCCATCCAATCACTAGATTACCGATACCGTGTTTCAAACAATGGTCAATAATTAACTTTGCAGCTTTGCTGACACCATCGCGCATCTGGTGATTGCGCTTGCGGGTTACGCGGTCTAACCAACTGTCCCAATAACCCGTGGGCTTTCCTTCTTTTCTAGTCGCTACTTTCTTATTCCAAAGTTGATTCATCGCCTTCATGGCGCGAGCATCAACCAAGAAAGAATTTCCAAGCGTGTCAACACAAGCTGCTAAGTTGTCAGCCGTCCCCAAGTCAATTGATAGAGCTTGATTGTAATCCAAATCATGTTGTTTACATTCTACTTCGTAAGACATTTCTAAATAGAAAGCGCCATTCTTAGGGAGAATCGTGAACTCTTTAACCTTTGTGTAGTCAATATTTGACGGCATAGGTAGAAAGAATTCAGAAACCCCAAACCAGCGCCGTACTGTTAAGCCCAGGGAAAATCTCAACTGGTCGCCGACAAGCGCTGGCTTTAATCCACCAGAATTTGGGTAGGCGACTTTAAACAATTTAGAGCCTGTTAAATAGCTCGGAGGCTTGGGTCTAAAGTGCAATTGACCTTTGCTATACAAAGCTTTTAACTCTTTGAAGCTTTTGAACGCCTCCGTAACCGACATCAAAGTTTGTTGCATAGGCGTTGAAGGCAGCGACTTAGCAACCATCGACTTTGCGATTGACGGTTCAAAAGATAAATCAAATTTTCCAGTCAACAGTTTTCCTGTTTTGAAAAGTGTTTGACGAGCGAAGTAAACAGCACTATTGTACAGCTTGCCGGATTGCCGACAAAGATATTGTAATACGGCTTCAATTTCTTTGGTAGGAGACAACAATACTTGCTGCACTCCCATTGTTTTTTTGACTTTAGTCACCTCTTTTTCCCGAAATTTAGTTGATTTATTTAGTTTAGGTGAGTATAGTGGATAAGTCAATCCATAACAACAAAACTTTATGTTGCCAATTCCTGAGTACCAGACTCACAACCACGTCAAATTCCTACTTAATTACCATTTTGTGTTTATCCCAAACGCCGGAAAAAAGTTCTGGTTGGCAGTGTAGCAACTAAGCTGCGTGAAATATTTTTAGCACTTTCAATCGAGAAAGGTTGGGATATTTTAGCTCTGGAAGTAGCGCCAGATCACGTACACTTATTTGTAGCGGTTAAGCCGATGGATACTCCTGCGTTAGTTGTCAAGGCATTCAAGGGACGTTCTAGTCATAATTTAAGGGCTGAATTTCCAGAATTAAAAAAGCTGCCGTCCTTGTGGACGAGCAGCTATTTTGTTAGTACCGCAGGCAATATTAGTAGTGAAGTTGTTAGGAAATACATCGAAGATCCGCATCACTCTGCTAATTAAGAAAGACACTCTTGACTGAAGTCCCCCGAGTCGCTTCCCTCTCAGGGCTGAAGCCACTGAGTTTCCCGCATCCCGTATTAATTCTTATGAGTAACTTCTCTGCTCCAAAGTCAATGTAGAGGTTGCTGAGGCGCTCGATCGGGATTGTAAGTGGATCATCAGTAATTGTCCAGCCATCTTTTTGGAGGGCGACTTTTACGGCTTCATGAAATCGATCTTTGGCAGGCATAGCCACTGAGAACGCTTTACTATTCCTATTTTACCATTGAATCGTGCTGCCCGATCGCCGATCGATACAGGAATTACGTTTTAACTAAATGCGATCGCCCTCTCCCTGACTCAATATGTCTAAAAATTCTCGGACAATGCGATCGGGTTCTTCTGTGCATCTGTTAGCGTCGCAATAGTGGATGATGCTGATACCGTGAGATGCAAACAGGCGATCGCGCGTTTCATCTTTTTGTGTATCGGGATGCGATATTTCCAGAATACCCCATTTGCCTTGGTGGAAGATGAGGAAATCTGGTTCTTGGTTTTGTCGGCCTGCGGGTGTTGTGAGGCGGGCTTTGGAGTTGGGGAAAAAGAGGGTGTTTGTGCGATCGAGCGCTTCTGCTATTTTTACTTGTTCTTCACAGTGAAAGCGCAGATCGTTCCAGTGATAAATCCTTGATTTTATGCTAGATAAAATTCCCTGGTTGTGCGCGTCTTCGGCCTTGATAATTTCATCTGATACTGTATTATAATCAGCTAAAATTGCACCGTGTAAATCTGCTGACGAATCAGATTCACTTAAGTTTGCGAATGATAGTCGGGCTCCGCTTAAGTTAGCACCGCTGAGGTTAACTCCAATAACTTGAGTTCGATGTAAAGTCACTTGATTTCGCCGCAAGTATCGCTTAAAAACAGAGCGTAAATTATTTTTTTTTACCTTTTCATCAAAAGCTTCTGAGAGTTGTTTCCAGAGTTTAGCCGCCAGCGCTTTGATGTATTCATCATTATATTGAGAGAGTTGAGAAATTTCTTCATAGGAATGTCTGCCTTCCCAGCATTGTCTGAAGATGAGCTCTTGCACGTCGTTTAAGCCTTCGCCATCGAGGAGAGTTTCTGCGATCGCGATTGCTTCATCAACGGTCATGGCTTAAGTTTCCTTAAAGTATATATTTGGTGAAGTTTTGACAATAATACCATTTTTTTATGATGCTGTATAGAACCCGATCCCCCTAAAGAGGGCGGGCACGGGGGCACCGCCCCTACAAGGGGGGGGACAAGATTTTGATCAAAGTCCCCCTTCTTAAGGGGGATTTAGGGGGATCGAGATATGTGCAACGACCCATTAAATTAATATAAGAGGCTATATCTTAGGAATTAAGGCTGATGTTCATTCAACCAATTGGTTAAATCTGAGGCTTCTGAAAAATCCAGCAGCGCCTCTCCTAAATCCTCTAATTCTTCTACGGATAAAGTCTGAATTTGCTCGGTTGTTTCAGGTGCGATCGTACCGATACGTCGAATCAACAGACGACTGAGGAACGACAGCGCCTCATTTTTCCTTCCTTCAAGGAGGCCATCTTCGCGAATTTCTTGGTAAATCACAGAACCGCGCATAGTTTCCTTCCTAAATAGTTGTCTGATTAAGTCTTTTTCAAATCTCAAACCTGCGAGCACTTGGGTGCAAGCGAGTAAATCCGCTTGTTGAGTAGGTTCTTCTATTGTAGCAATCTGAGTAGCTATTTGCTCTAACAAAGTTCGCGGCGAGTTGGTTTGAGATAGTGTTGCGAGTGGGAGCAAGCCGGGGACTGACAGCAGTAAAGCGGGGTCTTGTTCCCAGAGGCGAATAACTCGATATCCGTGTCGGGTGTTCGCGTCTGTGTACTCCGATACAAAAACTTGTTCTGAGGCTGTTTGCTGCAAAAAGATTACTACTTGATTGATGGAACAGGAGTATTGCCGTTTGAGCCTGACGTAGTAGTCTAGCATCCTGAAGGCGATCGGCGGGTCGGAGTAGGGTCTGGTTTCAAATTCCAGATGCAGGATTTGGTTATCTGTTTGCAGGAAAACGAGAGAATCGGCTCGGATGGGCTCTTGAATTAGTTCGGTTTTGAGTACCTGAACGCTGGTGGGTTCGTCAATTGGTAGCAGCCAGCGGACGAAGGCTGCGGGGAATTTTTCGGCTAGATATTTGCAGGTGTTGTCGTAGGCCAAGAAAGTTGGGTTGTGAGAAAGGTTATTTACAAGAGTTTAACTCTAGGAGCATCTATCTGAGAGGAGATTTTTGGGGAATTTGGGGAAAGTCCTTACTTTTTATCACTTTTTATCACTTTTTATCACTGACAAAGATGCGATCGAGTTGATAAAGTATTTCACTAATAGCTCGCGAGCAGTGCTCCATAGGTAGCAATATAGAATAATGAATAAGCGATTAAAACTGATATTTCTAACATCTAGCATTATATGCACAGTGCTTTTTCCTTCGGCAAGCTGGGCGCGGACTGTGTTGCAAGAAATTCAGCAAACAGGAGTTTTAAAAGTTGGGATTAGAAAAGATGCTGTGTTTTTTGGCTATGAAGACGGACAAGGCTGGAAAGGCTATTGTACAACTTTTGCAGGTGCACTAGCAAACAGCCTCAGCCGACAACTAAACAGAAATGTTAATGTAGTGGCAGTCCGTTCTACTATTCAAAATCGCGAGGCGCTCGTGAGAAACGGAAATGTGCATATAGAGTGTGGGCCTAACACAATCAGCAGCGCTAAAGAACAAGTCGAAAATATTAAGTATTCTCAAGCATTTTTTATTACAGGTACACAGTTGCTTGTCAAAAATCAAAATAGAAACGTCAACTTGTCAAATACAAGTATTGGCGTCCTTCAAGGTTCTGCTAATTTAGCAGCAGTTGCCAGAGTATATCCTCGTGCTGAAATAGTACAGTTTACCGAAAGATATTTAGGCATAACAGCAGTATCGAACGGTAAAATTACTGCATTTGCGGGCGATACGGTTCTTTTGGTAGGAGAAGCAGTCAGACAAGGATTGCCTGTAGATACTTTTGCTTTATTGCCCAGCCAACCTCTTTCCTGTGACGTATATGGGATGATACTTCCCGCTAACGATTCTCAGTGGCAAAATTCTGTTAATTCTTTCATTAATAGCAGTGAAGGAAAACAGGCTTGGGGTACTTGGTTTGGAGAATTAGTGCCTTATCTCAAAGCAACTATTGATTATTGCAGTAGATAATCAAACCGTTGGTTGCTTCTATTATTCAATGCTTTGTTAAGTAATTTTTATGAACGAACAAGGAATAATCAAAACCCTAGTATGTGGAGTAATAGTAGCTATTGTAGGATCGTCAATCCATATTTTTCAGAGTGAAATTAAACAATGTATTGGTTGGCAAGCAGGTTTCTGCCCTCTGACTAATGAGATTACATACGAGACTGGTAGTAGATATAAAGGTGATATTTTAAATAGTAAGCCACATGGTAAAGGAGTATGGACTTCTGCCAAGGGTGCTCGCTATGAAGGGGAGTTCAAGGTAGGGAAATTCAATGGTAAAGGCGTGTTTACTTATACCAATGATAGTCATTACGATGGGGAATGGCTCAATGATAAAAAGAATGGTAAAGGGGTATTTACTTATACGAATGGCGATCGCTACGATGGGGAATGGCTCAATAATAAAAGAAATGGTAAAGGCTTGTTAATGTATGCGAATGGCGATCGCCTAGAAGGTGAGTGGAAAAATAATAGTTATATCAAGGGTGTGTATATTTATAAGAATGGCGATCGCTATGAGGGAGACTGGAGCAATGACGGAACAAAGCGCAATGGCAAAGGGACTTTGACCTATGCTGATGGTCGGCGTTATGTAGGTGAGTTTCGTGACAACGAAATCAATGGTAAAGGAAATATGACTTACCCTAAAAACAATGAGACACAAAGTTATGACGGTGAGTGGAAAAATGGCAACTATAACGGTGTAGGTACTATTATTTGGTCTAATCAGGGTAAGAGCATCTCAATCAGCCTTGACAAAAGGATTTGAGAAGAAGCATCATGTATTCATCATTCATTGCAGCC